>CAZVXI010000015.1:880-34273 GCA_964631295.1 uncultured Isosphaeraceae bacterium | reverse complement strand
GTGCGTTCGGCTTCAATGGATTGCTGCTGGTGTTGTTTGTTATCATGACAGCGATCATGGGCAACGGCCCACCAGCAGGCCTGTTCGTTTACCTGTTGGTCATCGCAATCGTGTCCGGAAGTCTGCTTGCATCGTGGGTACACAACAGCGTAGCGATTCGAACAAAGAGCGCAGATGCACGCCAGGGACTCGCAATGGCGTGCTGGTTGTTGCCGCTGGCGAGTGTGGCCATCCTGTGCGTGTTGATCATGAACTCGTAGAAGAACTCTGGAGCGTCAGCGCGTGTCGGGCGGTGTACCGAAGCGCACAGTTGATGCGTGCCTGATGTGTGTCACGCGGGCTCGGAAAGTACCTCTGGCTGGGGCATGGCAAGCAGCGGCTGCGCGGCTTGAATCGTGTATTGGCAGTCACAATCAGTATTGCCGCATCTGCGGTGCTGGGTGTCTCGGCTCACGGCCGTTGATCACCTCCCAGACATCGCGCACAACCCAACTCATGTTCCGCATCGCTGTCTGTGTGCGGGCGGCGATGTGGGGATACAGCATCGCGTTGGGCAGCGAGAGCAGTGGGTTCGATGCATCGATCGGTTCCGGGTCGTGAACATCAAGGATCGCCGCACGTCTCGGCTCCGCGCGCAGAGCGTTTGCAAGACTGACGGCATCGATGACCATGCCGCGACTCGTATTGACCAGTACTGCATCGTCGCGCATCAGATTCAGCAGTTCTTCGCCAACAAAGTGCCGATTGGAGGCCCGACCATCGATGTGAACCGACACGATGTCGGACTCCGCAAACAGCGACTCAATGCTCACCGGTTGCGCACCTGATCGGCGCGATTCAGGAACATCGAGCAGATCATTGTAAAGCGCGCGAGCGCCAAGCGCGTGGAGTATGCCGACCAGTCGTGCTCCAATGCGCCCCAGGCCCAGAATGCCGATGGTCATATCAGAAATCTGTCGATCGCTCGCGCAATCGTGACGCATCGCCTTCCACAGATCATCCCCAACTGCCTCGCTGATCGGTTCGGGAAGTCCCCGCACATGCGCGAGCATCAGTTGGAGCACATACTCGACAACTGCCTGCGTGTTTGCATCCGGCGTGTAGACGACGCGCACGCCGCGCTCACAACAGGCAGGAACGTCGATGTTATCGAGGCCAACGCCTGCCCGTCCGACGACGCGCAACTTCGGTGCCTGTTCGAGCATCTCTGCGTCTACTCGGGTGTAGGTTCGGACAATCAATCCGGCTGCGTCGCGCAAGAAAGCCGCAAATCGTGCATCCTCGGCCGCGCACCGCGTGAGTTCTGCCCGCTCGCTGAGCCATCGAGCAGGCTCGTCGTCGAGGTGTTCTGTCTGGATGATCAGTGGAGAAATCGTGGAAGTGGACATTGGAGTTGTTCAGGCGCCGAAATGTGAGGCGGCATGAGGGCATACGGCTGAAACCCCCGTTCTGTCAAGCGATCAGCGGGATTGGTCCGCCGTTGACACCGGCGCGTGTGTCGCTACAGTCGCTCCATCCTAGTCGCTTTTCCCGCACGGCCGGCTGGTCGTGCTTTTCGAATCAAAGGTACGAGAAACATGAGGAGCACCGCATGAATAAGGGCGAACTGGTTGACGCTGTCGCTTCCGAACTGGGTGAATCGAAGGCAGCGGCGCAGCGTGCCGTCGATGCTGTCATTGGCAACATCACCAACGGAGTCAGGACGGATGAGTCGGTCACGATTGTCGGCTTTGGCACCTTCACGAAAAAGGAGCGAGCCGCTCGGACAGGTCGCAACCCGATGACGGGCGAGCCGATGCAGATCAAGGCATCGAAAACGATTGGATTCAAGGTCTCGCAGGCACTCAAAGAGGACCTCTGATTCCTGCGATGCACACTCGATGAACAAACACAGCGCCGCCTTGTGCGGCGCTTTTCTTATGCGCTGACCGTTCGGAACACTCAATCTTCCGGCGCATCATGCGCGACAACGTCCTTGAATGCATCACGCAACTGGCGAGTGATGGGCCCCATCTTCCCGGTTCCGATCGTGTGCTCATCAATCTTGCTCACGCCGATGATCTCCGCCGCTGTGCCGGTCAGGAAGACTTCATCGGCTGCCAGCACGTCGTCCAGCCGCATCGATTTTTCCTCGACGGTCAGGTTCTGCGCGGGTGCGAGTTCTCGCATGACGAACTGCCGCGTGATGCCATGCAGTATGCCCGATGATGTCGGCGGTGTGAAGATGGCACCATCGTTGATCACGAAGATGTTGTCGCCTGTGCATTCACTCACGTACCCCTCGGTGTTCAACATGATGGCTTCGAGCACGCCTGCATCAATCGCCTCAATCTTGGCGAGGATGTTGTTCAGGTAGTTGAGCGACTTGATTGCCGGATCCAGACATGCAATGGGGATGCGCGGCCGCTTGGCAACAACAACGGCCATGCCCTGTTCATACAACTCCTCCGGATAGAGCGAGATCGAATCCGCGATAATGAACGTGCCTGGCTTCGGGCAGCGGAACGGGTGCAGTCCGAGGGTTCCCGCTCCGCGGGTAAAAACCAGCCGAATGTACGCATCACGCAGATCGTTCGCGGTCAGCGTCGTTCGAATCGCATCCGCGATCTCCTCGCGCGTGTACGCAGGCTTCAGGCGAATCTTCTCCGCTGATGCGTACATCCGTTCGAGATGCGACTCAAGTTTGAACACGCGCCCGTTGTATGATCGAATGCCTTCGAAGCAGCCGTCACCGTACAGCAGGCCGTGGTCGTACACGGACACCACTGCATCGGCTTTGTCGACGAGGTGGCCGTCCTGCCAGATGCGCAACGACGATGACGGATCTTTCTCCGAAGCCTGTCGCGGATTGGCCGCGGGCGCGTCAATGTGCGTACTTGTCATGCGATTATTCTATGCAGATTCAGGCTCGCCGGCGTGCTTTTCGAAATCGGGCCGGACACGATGCATGAGCGCTGAGACATCCCGCCCGCATTCCGGGCAGAAGTCTGCGGAGAGCCGGTACAGCACATATCCACAGGCACATCGCGGCTCTTCAAGTTCGATGAACATTTCAGCGCGGCAGGTGTCGCATCGAACGGAGCCCTGCTTGAACTGCTGCAACGACCCGCAATGCGGACAGGTCATCTCGATCATCACATCCCGTGGCAGCGTCTCACGCTGTGTCATATGCCTGTGACGCAGACCGCGCATCCGCAGTGGAACCAGCCCGGCGCATATCAGTCCCGCCGCGAACATCAGCGTAACTGCAAGGTAAATGAATCCCGCACTGTCGTTGCGATATGGGTCGAAGACCAGCGGCCCGATCCAGATCATCGCGAGTGAAAGAGCGCAACCGGAAGTGATCAGCCATCGAGCGCCGATACGAAACCGCTGCACGCTCGGATCATCTGCGAACGGCTCATCGGTCAGTGGTACCGTGCCGTACCCTGCATGTATCATCAGAATCATCACAATCAGAACCACTGTGCCGATGCTCTGTGCGAGCACATCGTCTGTCCATTGCGGCACGTCGATCCAGATCCGTGCGATCAGAATAACTGCGCAAACTGCGATGGCGAGGGCAGATGCATACATCAATCGCGGGAACCGCCCACGCGAGAGGAACCAGCCGCACATGAGCGTGATCGACGAAGCGCTGCCGAGAATCAGCGGTGCGAGCACCGGCATCTCATACCTGACATCCTCTGTCTGGATGATGATGAGCATGATCGTCCAGCCGGCAGCGAACAGGATCGACACAATGAACGCGCCCAGCGAAGCGCGCATCAGCCAGTTCATCCGCGGCGCATCTGGCGGTCGGCCCGTCATGTCAGCATCACCCGAATCTGCAGGCCGCAGTCTGGGCATGCATCACCACCTGAGCGCAGTTGGGCTTCACTCCCGCAGCGCGGGCACGTGCAATGAAACGACCGTGTCTCGGTTGAAGCGCGCGGATCATGGCCAGCGAGCGCGGGCATGCGCGCCATCAGCCAGATGCCAATCATGCCGACCAGGGTCAGAATGATGAGAATGGCCGTGCTCTGAAGTGCGCGTTCAACAACGTGGGACAGCTGGCCGAACAGGCCGATCATCTCAAGCGCTGGTATGACGATCGACGCGCCAACGAGCAGCACCATGACTGCTGAGGCAAGCATCACCGTAACCACACGCACGGCACGCACAGTGCGCGACCTGAAATGCGGCAGATACAGCAGCCCGACGGCCATCATCAGAATCGACCACCCGGTGAGCGAAATCGCGCCAACATACCAGTCGGTGATCATCCCACTACGGAAGGTTGCGAACCAAAGCGCACCGCTCCAGCATCCAAGCGCCAGTATTGACGTCGCCATCCCGCCGATCATCCAGCCGCGAAGTCGTCCGCGCGACCATGCAGCCATGCACGCCGTCGCTGCGAGCGCGAGGCCAGTCGCAATCAATGAGATCGACAATAGATACTGCAGCAGAGTGCTGAGGCCGCGCGACATCGCCAGTGTTCCCAGCAGAGCCGAGATCAAGGCACCGGTAAGAAACGCATACATCGGCAGACGATTGAATCGCATGGTCACTCGCCACCCGCGTCGCTGACGGCCTCATCGTTGTTTGAATCGGTCGCGGGAAAACGATGCCTGACCGTCTGTGGATCAGGCAGTGGAGGCAGATTGGCTGCCGCTCGCAACGTGTTCTGAGCTGTCATTTCAGCGGCAAGGTCTGCGCGAGCAAACCCGCGCACTGTGCCACCGAGTTCCGAAACGTACAACGGGTCAAGCGGCGTGACTGTGCTGCCCAGCGCGGGTGAAGCGTCCGGGTCTTCAATCATGATGATCGTCCACAACGCAGGATCGTGCGTCTCGGGGTCGAGGCCGTGATACGTAAAGACAAAGTCGCCCAGGCGATGCGCGACGACGTTTTGCGGCTGCTGATCGCGCACATCGCGCAGAGTCGCGCGTCGTTCAGAGAGCGAAGCCATCAGATGATCTTCCAGCGTTGCGCCGCTGCCGAGAGGGACTTCATCCGTGATCGTGTCGGATGCCGACGCGATGAAATCCCACTCCGTGATGAACCCGTCGTGCGCGAGTTCCAGCACGTGAGTGGGCCACTGGCCGGTGTCTGCAAGATGCGATTCAAGCTGCGATTGCAGGAGCACAGTCTCGCCCTGGCCCGAGCCCCAGTTGGCACCGGTCATCGGGCCCATCTGTACACCGGTCATGCGCATGGCATTCATGCTCATGGTGATCATCAGGACGAACCCAATCAGCAGCGCGACGGCGACGACCGCGGGGAACGCGCCCACGGCGATGGACGCACGCACGCCGGACACTTGTTGGCCCGCCTGCACCATGATGATCGCGAGGATCAACCACCAGACCTGCGGCACCGGGATGAACGTGAAGCAGTACAGCCCGATGAGTGGAACCGACGCGATCAGCATCGGCCCGGATGAATAACACAGGCACTGATATGTGCGGCCGAGCGTGCCCTTCACCTCCGCGGTCAGTCGCAGAATAATTTGTGTGACACCCCCCCATAACGCGACGATCGCCAGCATGCTGAGAAAGCCTATCGTCGGCCCAACGAGAAATATGACGACGGCATCATCATCGACGAATCCGCCGGTCGCAAGTTGGAACAACGTGATTGCAATTCCGGGAAGCACGAAACCTACGAGCGTCACGATGAGCAGGTTCAGTGCGAGGTACGTCCACGCGCTGCCGACGCTGGCATTGCTGAAATTGGCCGCGTCTATCATCCGACCCGGCGACGCGATCGACGTCATCAATGTCTTGAACCACGCCTTGATCATGCCATGCTGCGCGCGCTCTTCCCATGGCAGTTCGATCTGCTTTGTCTGTTTGTCGCGCACGCCTTCGGCGGGGCGCAGGATCATCTGATCCATCGCGATCGCTTCGCCACACGTCACACAGGTGAAGTCGCGCGGCTCGAGGTGGCCATGCTCGTCCGTGCCGTAGTATGCGGTATCGCAATGCGGGCAGCAGTAGCGAACAGTGTTCGGGACGAAGTTGTATTCGCCTGGAGCGAATGGCTCGCCACACTCAGGACACTGTCGCGCTGACAGATTCCATAATACATAATCGCAACTTCGACACTGCATGACGCTTGCCCCGTTCGCCTGAGATTCCAGCGAGCGAGTATAACGGAGATGCCCGGAGCGACATGGCTGATCTTGCGCCATGTTCGACATGTCAGCGAGCATTATCGCTGGCGATGCACAACCGCGGGGTGTGGCTGGGTGATCTCGAGTTCACCCGAGTAACCGCCATCTATGTGTCCCCACTGGGTGTACATCCAGTCGAGGCGGCGGAGTTTCTCGGTGGCGGGCACCTCACCGGGCCGCTCGCTGCCCGGTTGTGATCGCCAGACGATGCGGCAGCCGCGATCGGTCACCATGACGATCGGGTCGCCGTCCACGACGCCATCCATGACGATGCGCGCGACCTGATCGCGCCAGGGACGTTTCTCGATCGCCTGGATCAACTGAATGGCCGCGACGATATCTTCGCCATCCCATCGGTGACCTGCCTGCACCGGGGGGTTGAAGCGGACGCGGTCGATTGTGATGAACTGCGCCTGCTCGCCGGGGCGATACGTCGATGGCAGCAGGCGTCTTTGCGAGTCGATCAGCAGGTCGCTTCCACGGTGTCGGACGATTGCGAATGGCACGAGGAAGGTTGCATCCACAAGAACCTGTTCCGAGCCACGCCGGGTCACCTGCGAAACATCCGCGAAGCAGCGCGTCTCAAGCAGAGCTCGCCGCGCTGCTTGCAGTTCGGAATCCGCAAGTGGATCACGGCTCAAGTGTTGCTGTGCGGTGCGAACAAGCATCGCGTGCAACTGATCGCTCATCCACTCGGGTTGATGACGAAACACAACCGCTGGCGGCTGAGTTTGTGTGGTTGGCGTGATGCTGGCTGCTGCGACGCGGCTTTCCATGGCAGGCACGCCCACCATCCATGCGTAGGAGCCGGCTCCGATGAGCGCAACCCATGCCGCGGCAACGGCAACTCGCCGGGCGGTCGCGAGGTCCACGCGATCCTCGATCCACCAACGGATCTGCCGGAGGCGTCCGTCACTCGTGGCTTTCTTCTTTCTGCCGCCTCGCTTGCGAGATGTACTCTTCTTGCGCGCCATGGTGCGGTCAGTCCCATCGGCATAAAGGTCGATTCGCCCTGAGGAATCGTGGAACCGCCATTGAGCAACGGTTGCGTCCCCGGTGCGTGTGCTGCGTTGTTATCGGATGGCGAGCAACTTAAGCCCGTACCCTTCGCTGATCACAGCGATGCGCCGGTATTTGAAGTCGCGAGCAATCTGTGGCGAGAAACGGAACGAGATAATGCCTTGCCCCTCGTTCTCCGAGACAACTCCACTGCGCGGCAGTTCCAGCGTCATGCGGTTGAGGAATCGCATCATCTCCAAACGGTTGCGTGTCATGATGTCGCGCCAGACAGCAAATCCATCCTCATGCTCGCGATCGAAACTGATACGAGTCTGCTCGGAAATCAACTGATCCCACAGCACCTCATATTCTTCATTTCGCAGACAGGTGAGTGTGTTGGCAAGCACGTGTTCCGGCAGCAGGGCGCGCAGCGTCACATTGCCACGATCGTCGACCTCACGCACCTCGAAGGGTTTGCCGTTCTGTTTCGCTCTGTGCTCGAGGTCGCTGCGCGTGTCGCCGTCATAGACGTAGACGCGCACAGTTCCGTCCGGCAGTGTGACACGGTCGGGCGCGCCGCCGCGAATCGCCTGCCGATAGAAATCCGGTGCACGGACGTATTCGACGCGGTAAGAGCACCCGGCAAGCAGTGGCGGGGCGCTCAGACAGGTCAGCAAAATGAGCGTGCCGATCAATGGCGTCCGGTGACTGTTCATCTCCAACACTCAGATGCGCCTGCCGGCTGCATCAGCCATCCTTGTGCAGTTTCATCACGCGATCGATCACTGCCGGATCGGTCACTTCGGTGAGTGTGTGGCTCGCCATGTCGTATTCGGAGAGTTTGTGCGTCCGCATGTCGTAGATGTAGATCTTCCCGGAGTCCGGATCCTCAATGGTGATCTGCTGCGTGTCCTTCGTCTCAGTGATGGTTGTCTGGGCTGCGCGGTCGATGTCCATCACGAAGTCGGCAACCCACAACTGGCTGGAGCCATCTCGGCCGCGCTGGCTTGTCCAGAGCATGCGCGAGCCAGTGGAGTTGAAGACGGGCAGGCCGTCGAAGCGAGCCGCATTCGTCACGCGCCGCTTCTTTGTGCCGTAGCGTGCCGGCGAACCAACCGTTGCTGCCTCGCCCGGGTCGGCGTCGATGATGAACACTTCGTAGTTCGAGTGGTTCGGATCGACCTCGCTCGTCGCGTACACCAGATGCCGGCCGTTCGGATGCCAGAATGGGCACCAGTTGACGGCCCGATTGTCGGTCAACTGGAACTCGCGCTCAATGCCTGTGATTTGCCCGCTCTCGTCGAACGCGAGTTCTGCCACGAAGATCTGCAGCAGATTGTTGGCTGCACGATCCGAGCGATAGCAGATTCGCCGGCCATCGGGCGAGAAGAACGGACCACCGTCGTATCCCGGCGCGCCGACGAGCTTTGTCACGAGGCCGGTCTCAAGGTTGCGCACGAACAGGTCGCCCTGCCCTGACTCGAGCGAGCAGTACAGCAGATGGCGACCGTCCGGGCTGTATGAACCCTCTGCCTGGTAAGCTGTCTTATCGCCAGCCAGCAACTTCAGTTCGATCTCTTCACGATCGATCCTCGCTTCAAAGATGCGCATCTCTGGCGGGAACATCCAGCGATATCGCCCCGTTGCGCGGTGGTAACCCGGCGGTGTCGATTCACTCGGCGGGCCATAGGTTGACGCGAACAGAATTCGATTCGGATCGGTCGGGTGGAACCAACCGCACGTGCTCGCCGACTTGGGCAGTGTCAATCGACGAATGTTCTCGAGCCCGAGGATGCGCCCGTTCGGATCGTCGTTCTCGTACTCGACGTTCGCGACGAACATCGCGTAGATGTCTTCGGGTCGAGAGCCATCGTCCGGCCGCTCGATGCCCTGAAAGATGATCCTGCGGTCATCGGGCGAAAAGTACGACTCGCCTGCCTTCAGGAATCGCTCTGAGGACGTCAACTGCACCGGGTTGGCCAGGACCGCAGAATCGTCGGCTGCACGCCCGTTTGACGCGCATGTGAGCAAGGACACGATTGTGGCGAGAATGAGGGGGTAAAACCCTTGACGACGTACCGACAGCAGGTTCATGGCAGTCTCCAGCAAAGTCATTTCTCACTCACTATAGACGCCCAAACATCGGTTTCCTTCCACGATGGTAGCAGATGGCCCAGACCGCCAACGGGCATCTGCGGGAATAACACGCCGGGCGACTGGATTGTCTGTCGCATGCCTGGTGTTCTCCTGAGATTCATTTCGCTCACTGCGGGCCTGCTCGCTGCGATTCTGCTGACGCAGGGCATGTCCGGCTGCGCGCGCGATGCCAGTTCGGGCGAGACAGCGCAGCACGGCGACGCGCTGCGTGGTCGTCTCACGCTCACCGGTTCGAGCACCGTCGCTCCGCTGGCCGGCGAGATCGCCAAGCGTTTCGAGCAGCGTCATCCAGACGTACGAATCGACGTCCAGACAGGCGGCTCCTCGCGCGGCATCGCCGACACTCGACGCGGCATCGCCGACGTTGGTATGGCGTCGCGGTCGCTGGAACCCCGCGAAAATGATCTCGTCGCGCACACCATCGCTGTCGATGGCGTGTGCTTGATCGTCCACCGCGACAACCCGGTGGGCGAACTGACTCGCGAGCAGATCATCGGCATTTACACTGGCGACATCACGCGCTGGCAGCCGCTTGGTGGGCGCGATGCGCCTGTCACGGTTGTCAATAAGGCTGATGGCCGAGCAACGCTGAAGCTGTTTCTCGATCAGTTTGGTCTTGATGCGCCCGACATCCGCGCGAGCATCATCATCGGCGATAACCAGCAGGGTATTCGGACGGTTGCCGGCGACCCGCACGCGATCAGCTACGTGTCGATCGGTGCGGCAGACTATGAAGCATCGCGCGGCGCACCGATTCGGCAACTGCCGCTCGATGGCACAGCGCCGACCAACGACAACGTCCGCAACGGTTCGTTTCCCATGACCCGGCCGCTGAACCTGGTTACGCAAGGCGATCCGTCGCCGCTCGCGCGGGCGTTTATTGCGTTTGCAACATCAGCAGAAGTCAATGATCTCGTGGAGGCGCAGTACTTTGTCCCGATCGCGCAGTGACATCCTGTTGTCGTGGATGCTGCGCGCCAGCGCTGGGTTGGCGGGCGGGATTGTTCTGTTGATCATCGCGTTTCTTGTTATTGAATCGCTGCCTGCCCTGCGCGATGTGGGCGTGACGCGGTTCTTCAACGATCGCTCGTGGCATCCGGATGAAGACGTGGCTGCGGGGCGCTTCAATCTCACGCCGATGCTCGTCGGCACGCTGGCTTCAACAGCCGGTGCTGTGCTTCTGGCCACGCCGCTCGGCATTGCATCGGCCATGTTCTGCACGTTTTATGCGCCGCGCCGTGTTGGTGCAGCGTATCGCCGGGTGATTCAATTGCTCGCGGGCATCCCGTCGGTCGTGTTTGGCTTCTGGGGTCTGGTGATTCTCGCGCCGCTGATTCGGCAGTTGCATCCGCCCGGGCAGTGCCTGTTGACCGGCATACTGATTCTCACGGTGATGATCCTTCCAACGATCGCGCTGCTGAGCGAATCGGCGCTGCGAACTGTCCCGCGGGCACATCTTCAGGCTGCTGCATCAATGGGTCTGTCGCGATGGGCAACGATTCGAGGCGTTGCGATCCCGAGCGCGCGCAGCGGTCTGCTCACCGCCATGCTGCTCGCAACCGGGCGCGCGATCGGCGAGACCATGGCCGTCCTCATGGTTGCCGGCAATGTCGTGCAGATGCCTCGCAGCATCTTCGATCCGATTCGCACGCTCACCGCCAACATTGCGCTCGAACTTGGTTACGCGATGGAAATACACCGCGCCGCGCTGTTCGTAGCGGGCTTGGTGCTGATGATGATGATCGCGGCGCTCGTCGGCATGGCAGAGTGGATCAGCAGGGGGCGACTGTATGGTTGATGCGATGACTCAACCGCCGCTGCTGTTGGAGCAGCATCGGCCCGACTGGCCAGACCGCGTCGTTGCTGCGCTGGTCTGGTGTGTCGCTGCGCTGGTGAGTGCCATATTTCTCTGGATCCTGGGCGACCTGCTGGTGCACGGCGCGCCACATCTGTCGCTGCGCTTTTTGATCGAATCACCGCTCGACGCGGGTCGCGCCGGGGGGATCGGGCCGATTCTCTTTTCCACCATGCTGATTCTGCTCGTGTGTCTCGCTGTCAGCGTACCCATCGGACTTGGCACGGCGGTATTCCTCGCCGAGTACGCACGCAAGGCAGGCCATTTCGGATGGCTCGTGCGCAGATCTCTTGATGTGCTCGCAGGCGTGCCGTCGATCGTTTTCGGCCTGTTCGGGAATGCATTGTTCTGCATCTACCTGGGTATGGGATTCTCTATTCTCTCGGGTGGATTGACACTCGCATGCATGGTGTTGCCGATTCTCATTCGCACAACGGAGGAGGGTTTCCGCGCTGTGCCCGATGAGTATCGCAGCGCGTCGGCAGCTTTGGGTTTGTCACGATCAGCGACTCTCTGGCACATCCTCTTGCCCGCCGCCACACCCGGACTGGTCGTCGGGCTTGTCCTTGGCATTGGGCGGGCACTGGCGGAAACAGCCGCGCTGCTCTTTACAAGCGGCTATGTCGACCGCATGCCTGGCTCGCTGCTTGATTCCGGGCGCGCGTTGTCGATTCACATCTACGACCTTTCAATGAACGTGCCGGGTGGCAACAACAATGCGTACGCCACCGCGGTTGTGCTCATCGGCTTACTGGTAGCGATCAACGGGTTGACCACGTGGATGGCCGACCGCTGGCTTCACAAGAGAATTGCAACTGTATGAACCCAACACCCCCGCACAAACACTTGCAACGCAAAGATGAAGAACACCGCGACCTGTCACAGACGCAGCCGGTGGTTCCCTCGCCGCCGGGGTGCATCAGCCGTCCGCCGTGCTGCCTCGATCGCGAGCCGATTCTGTGCGCAGAACGTCTGAGCGTTTCGTACAAGGGCTCATCTGCCCTTCGCGCTGTGACGCTGCCCGTATACAAAGGGTGCATCACGGCCGTGGTCGGACCGTCCGGCTGCGGGAAGAGCACACTACTTACGGCGTTCAATCGCATGACCGACCTTGTGCCCGGTTGCACGGTGACGGGACGCGTCACCCTGCGCGAGCAGGACATCTTCGCTGACGGTGTCGATCCGCGCGCCCTGCGCCAACGCGTAGGCATGATCTTCCAGAAACCGAACCCTTTGCCGCTCAGCATTCGCCAGAATCTCACGTTCCCGTTGAAACACCATGGGATGGGCAGTCGGCGCGAACGCGAACACTCGGCCGAAGCCATGCTGCGGCGCGTCGGATTGTGGGACGAAGTCCGTGATCGGCTCGATGCGCCCGCACTGTCGCTCTCTGGTGGGCAGCAGCAGCGACTGTGTCTCGCGCGCGCGCTCGTGCTCGATCCGGAGGTCATCCTGCTCGACGAGCCATGCAGTGCGCTTGACCCGATCGCGAGCGGTATCGTGGAAGACCTCATTGCCTCGCTGCGCACCGACTACACGGTGGTGATCGTCACACATAACCTTGCCCAGGCGAAGCGCATTGCTGATGATGTTGCTCTCGTGTGGATGCGTGATGGGGCGGGGACGATCATCGAGCGAGGCGCGATCGATGCGGTGTTCGAGTCGCCAGAATCGGAGATCACCGCGGCTTACATCGCCGGCGACCGCGGCTGACTGAACCTCGCTGCCCGTGGGAACGGTGGTGCACCGAACTCACCGGGTTGTCGTCAGCAGCGCCGCTTCGATGCTCAGGCCGGGGCCGAACGCAAGGAGAACGATCGGTCCGGAGACACCACGATTGAGCAGCTCCTGAAGCACCCAGAGCACAGTTCCGGAACTCACGTTCCCGATGCGCGTCAGGACGGCCCGGCTCGAGTCAAGATCGCCCGCAGGCAGGGCCAGGCAACGCTCCGCTGCATCGATGATGCGCGGCCCGCCCGGATGCACTGCCCAGCCGGCCACTTCATCTGGCGTGAGGCCATGGTTCGCCAGCCATTCCGCGAGAAATGGCCGCAGCGATCGCTCAATCATCTCCGGCACAGCCTCGCTCAGGCGCATCTCAAAGCCATGGTCGCCGATCGTCCAGCCCATCAAGTCTCGCGAATCTGGCAGGACGATGCTCGCGCTGTCACAGATTCGCAGATCATCAGCGAGGCCGGCGGCTTGTTCATCGGATATCGCGCGGACGAGCAGCGCCGCTGCGCCGTCGCCAAAGAGAGCGTTGGCGACGACCTGGTCCGGCCGAAAGCCGTATTGAAAGTGCAGTGAACACAACTCAACACACACGAGCAGAACCACATCGCCGGGCGATGCAGTGGCGATCGACGTCGCGCATCGCAAACCGTTGATCGCACCATGGCATCCCATGAAGCCGAGGTTCGTCCGCGCAATGTTACTGCGAAGTCCAAGCTGCTCGATAAGGTCGATTTCAATACCCGGCGCCATGAATCCAGTGCAGGAGACCATCACAATGTGATCAACTGCTGTCGGGTCAACCGATGCATCTGCGAGAGCCACGCGCACGGCTTCAGCGGCAAGTGACGGCGCGAGGCAGCGATAGGCGTGCATGCGTTCAGCAGTCGTCGGACCACGATCCTCGAGATCCCTCGGCGGCGGAAAGAAATCGGTCAGGCACATTGCGGACTCTGCATCGGTGCCGATTGGCAACACTGTGTATCGTTGCGCGACGCCACTGCGCTGATATCGAGCTTTCATCCAACGTGCCTGCCGGGCGGTGGTTGCGTTGCGCTCGATGGCAAAATCACATGCGACACTCTGTGAAAGCTGATGCTTCGGGACAGCAAGCCCAAGACCATACATCACAACTTTCGGGCAGGAGCGGCGAGCATCTGTTACCGCAAGATGATCGCCCGGCGAGATAGTGACCGCATCATGCATGCGCGCACACCCCTGTTCGATTGATTGATGCGGTCATCGGTTCTGCGAGCACTGGAGCAGCCGAGATCGCTCGCATGACACTCTTGCGAACCTGCCCGTGGCGCAGCGCCCATGTCGCTGCCCGGCAGATGCGCTGTCGCTTGCGCAATCGAGCAACATCGCGCGTCCACCGTTCAGCCGCACCAGGCCTCCGTGTATGCGCAGCGTTCCTGACGTGGGGCACCAGTTGCATCGCACCAGCCAGTGCCCATGCAATACCCTCACCTGTGAACGGTTCAACATACCCGGTTGCATCGCCCACCCGAAACCAGCGATGTCCCGCCACGCGCGATCGGATGCGGTTCATCTGTGGCGAACCGTGCCAGGCAATGTCGATTGCGTTGGAGTCGATCCCGGCCTGCTGCAGAATCATCTCCACAGCGCGCGATGCGCTGCCACAGGCCTTGATAGCCTTCGGGTCAATCGCCGCAGCCACGTTCAATCGTCGCTCGTCGAGCCAGGCGATTCCAATGTAACCCGCATGCGCGGCGCACATGAGAAGTTGTCCGACATCGGGGCGCGGCCCATCCCACTCGCGCACTCCGACGATGGCGCCGAGCCCGATGCGCGACGGTCCGATGGATCGCCAGTCACGATCAAACAGGGTGCTGCGCAGGCCGCTCGCATCAATGACGATCCGCGTGCGAACCGGGAACGCCTGTTGAGATGCTCGCGTGATACGCAAAGTGTGCGCATCGTCGGCATCCCTCTCCGCGACCGACACGGATGCGTTGGACATGACCTGCACGCCAGCGTCCTGTGCTGCGCGGACGAGAGCATGATCAAACTCCGCTCGATCAATCACGGCTCCTCGCGGCAATGGAAGCTCGGCCGACATTTGGTTGCTCACCAGCCGCATGTGATCGTACGGCCGACTGCCGGTTTCATCGACGATATGACCGATGTTCAGTTCGCCAAGCGCAGCGAGCGTCGCGCGATTCAGACAGCCGCCACAAACCTTCGATCGCGGCAGTTCGCATCGATCTGCGAGCAGGACGCACAAGCCGGCGCGTGCGAGCAGCATCGCTGAAGCCGCCCCTGCCGGCCCGGAACCGACGACAGCAACATCGAACAGACTGCTGGATTGGCAATGCATCATCATGAGCTGGCACCGCCGATCGCGGTCAATGTCATTCGAAACGGCCAGGTCCGCCGTACCTTCATGTGTGTTCGCTTGATCCCTGCGTCAGACGCGATGGAACGCATCTCCGCGCGTGTCCACGCGGCGCGAACCGATTGCGGGCCATCAAAGTGAACGATAGGTGACCGTGACAGCACACGCGTTCCGATCCATGCAGCCAACCAGCCCGGCCGAGATCGAACAAGATCATTCACGATGATCGCCAGTGAAGCGGCCTGATGCATCCGCTGAACAAGCCGCACAGCATCCGGTCGATCCAGATGGTGCAGAAACAGCGAGCACACCGCGATGTCGAAGCAACTCGGCAGCACATCGCGCAAGACATCACACTCGAGGAAATCTGCGTGAACGCCAGCGTGTCTCGCGCGCCTGCGCGATGCCTCGATCGCCGTGATGCTTCGATCCAGGCCGGTCACGCGCCACGGCAGCCGTCGCCTCCGGGCATGCCGGGCGAGGAAGAGGGCGTTCTCACCGCCGCCACACGCGAGGTCAACGATGCGCACAGTGCCATGCGTGGCGCTCGGCGTGAGCGACTCGATCGCGCGCACGAGATGCTGCCCGCTGCGCGACAGCGCATTGATGCGACACAGCCCGCGCAGCGCTTGCTCGTGCTCTTCTCTCGGCAGAGTCGGGGCGTCCATCTGCTCTGGCACACGTCTGCGTCGCATTGATGATCCCTTCGCCAGCAATCTACGCAGGCTGGCGATGAGGCTACACTACCCGCCAATGTCATCCGGACGCGTTGTCATCACAGGACTTGGCCCGATCTGCACGTTCGGCATGGGGATTGACCCGCTCTGGGCAGCCCTCACTGCCGGCCGCTCGGGCATCAGCCGCATCAGCCGTTGGGATCCATCGGGTTTTCCATCCACGCACGCGGCAGAACTGCCCGACGACGACTTCGACGTTCGCAAAGTCGTACCCAAGAGTTACCGCAAGGCAACCAAAGTCATGTGCCGTGATGTGGAACTCGCTGTCGGTGCTGCGGCGGCCGCGGTTGAAGATGCCGGGCTCGTCACAAAGGCTACCGACCCGGACGCAGAGCCGACCATCGCGCCCGAGCGCATGGGCTGCCAGATCGGCGCGGGGCTGATCGCATCCGATATCGACGAACTCGGTGCAGCGCTCATCACCAGCAAAGGCGCGGATGGAAAAATCGATCTCCGCCACTGGGGCAGCGAGGGCATGCAGAACCTCACGCCGCTGTGGATGCTCAAATACCTGCCCAACATGCTGGCATGCCACGTGACGATCGTGCACGACTGCCGGGGACCAAGCAACACCATTACCTGCTGCGAAGCCAGCAGCGCGCTGTCGCTGGGCGAATCAATGCGCGCGATCCAGCGCGGCGCAGCAGATGCATGCATCACCGGCGGGGCGGAGTACAAGATCAATCCGCTCGGCATGCTGCGACAGATTTCAGCAAAACGATTGCTTGAAGATGAGCAGCAGGTGGTCCGTCCATTTGATATCCACGCAGCTGGCACGCTGCTTGGTGAGGGTGGCGGGATTCTCATCGTTGAATCAGTCGAGTCTGCAACGTCACGAGGGGCGCGAGCCTATGCGGAGGTCATCGGATTCGCTGCCACACAATCACGATGCGAGGATGCGGCCGGCCTGCGCATCCGCAAGGACGATGATGCGCTGTCGATCGCGATGCGTATGGCCCTCGACCATGCGGGAATTGGCAGTGACGATATCGATGCCATCGCGCCGCTCGGGTCGGGTATTCCAAACTCTGATGATGCTGAAGGCCGGGCAATCAAAGAGACCTTCGAGGAGCGATCGCTCGATGTGCCGCTGATTACGACCGTTCCGAACGTCGGCAACTGCGTGGCAGGGCAGGGGGCCCTCACGCTCATCACCGCAGCCAAGTGCCTTGCGGAACAACAACTGCCCGCACGGCTGAACACACAGAACGTCGATGGTCTTGACGCAGCGGAGTGCGAAACGCGTGATGCACCACTGGAACACATTATGGTCTGCACCACCAGCCAGGGCGGCCAGAACGTTGTCGTGATCATGAAGCGTGTCGAGAATGGGGGCGGAACATGAGCGACGACACGCGCATTGTCATCACGGGAATGGGTTGGGTCACGCCGCTTGGGCACTCGCTCGATGCCGTCTGGCCGCGACTGCTGGCAGGCGAATCAGGCGTCAAACCCATCGAGCGATTCGACTCATCCACATTCCCGACAACATTCGCAGCACAAGTGCGCGATTACGATGTTGCGCCCTACCTGCATGATCCATCGCGACATGCGACAGCGCAGGCGCACTCGCGCTTCGCGCTTGGCGCCGCCCGGCAGGCATGGGATCAATCCGGGCTCGATGCGCATACGTCGCTTGATCGCACCCGGCTGGGTATTTATCTCGGTGCCGGCGAGGGTGTGCTTGATTTTGATAACTACGCGCAGGCAGATCTGGAATCATGGGATGACGCCCGCAAGATCGTTGACCCCGTCAAGTGGGCCAGGGCAGCGTTTGAGTTCATCGACGGGCAGAGCGAGGTCGAGCAGGAACCCAACATGCCCGCGGCGCACATTGCTGATGAACTCGATGTGCGCGGGCCTGTGTATAACTGCCTCACAGCATGCGCCGCATCAACACAGGCGGTTGGCGAAGCAATCGACCTGCTCCGGCGTGGCTCGGTCGATGTGATGATTTCCGGCGGGACGCACACGATGATCCATGTGCTGGGTATCACCGGATTTAATCGACTTACCGCGCTTTCCAATCGCAACGATGACTACATCAATGCGTCGCGCCCGTTTGATCGCACGCGCGAAGGTTTTGTGATGGGCGAGGGGTCGGGCATCGTCATCCTCGAAACACTTGAACATGCAACAGCCCGCGGTGCTCAGCCGCTCGCGGAAGTCACCGGTTATGGCTCATCTGCCGATGCTTTCCGCATCACCGACATGCATCCGGAAGGGCGCGGCCCGGCAGCAGCGATTGAGCAGGCACTTGCAGAAGCAGGCATTGACCCCCACGCGACCGACGACACCGGTCGGCCGCTCGTACATTACATTTCTGCGCATGGCACCGGGACGAAAGAGAACGATTCGATCGAAACCAAAGCCATCAAGCGCGCATTCGGCGAGAACGCAGGCAGGATTCCGATCAGTTCCATCAAGTCGATGATGGGCCATCTCATCGCCGCTGCCGGCTCGGTTGAACTTATCACCTGCGTGCTCGCGATACACAGCGGCATGATCCCGCCGACGCGAGGCCTGCGCGAGCCGGACCCCGAACTCGACCTTGATTATGTGCCCAATGAAGCGCGCGAAGCGCAGGTCGATGTATGCCTGTCGAACTCGTTCGGCTTCGGCGGCCAGAACGACACGCTGGTCATTCAGCGATTTGCGGAGTAGTCGACCCGGGGGCGCTGTTTGATCGTGGAGCGCACCTGCGATTCGCGAGATTTAATCTTTACTTCAACTCTGCACGATGAATCATTCGATAATGTCTGCATTGCCAGAATGTGCGTTCCCATGATTGGAGGCAGCATTTGGTTGGCTTTCCGCGGATTTCGAGGATCTTTGTCGTCACTTGTGCCTGTGGTGCGATCACGCATCATGCCTGCTGTCAGAGCGTCACCTGGGACGGATCCGTGAACGACAACTTCGGGACACCTCCCAATTGGGTGGGCAACATGGTGCCGTCAGGCGCGGTCAATGGCACGATCTTCTTCGGGGCTGAGGGCGGCGGTGGGAATCACATCATCAACAACTTCAACGCAACGCTCTCCGATGTCTTCGAACTCAACTTCGACACGGCTGATGGCTCTTATGTCATCACCGGAAGTGGATCGGCACAGATCGTCAATGATGGCTTCATCGATAATGATTCGGGCTTCGATCAGATCCTCGGCATTGACATCATCGCAACCGGATCCCGCCTGCGCTTCGACACTGATGCGGGAACACTGACACTCAACGGCAACGTGGACCTCTCACACAGCGGCGGCGTTGAGTTCTCATTTGAGAGTCTTGCGGACGGCATCATCAACGGCAACATGACGGGTGCAGGCGGTTCCATCCGAATGGACCGCGTCGGACGCACCCTGTTTCTCAACGGAAACAACACCTTCACCGGGCCGCTGAACGTCCTGCGGGGCACCGTGCAACTCAACGGCAATCTCGCGGACACGATCAGCGTAACGCTTGCCAACAACGCATCCGCATTCTTCGACCTCAACGACAATGATGAGGTCATCGGATCGCTGACCGGCGGCGGTGCAAGTGGGGGTAATGTTACGCTCGGCTCTGCAACGCTCACGATTCAGGAGACAGGAACAACATCGTACGGCGGGATCATCAGCGGAACCGGTGGCCTTACGCTCAATGGTCCGGGTACATTCTCGTTGACCGGCAATAACACATTCACGGGGCCACTCACCATATTCAGCGGAACACTGCAACTCGATGGCAGCATCGCAGACACAGCAGCGGTTACTCTCGCCAACACCGCGAGTGCTGTCTTTGATCTCAATGATGATGATGAGACGATCGGCCAACTCAGTGGCGGTGGTGCACTCGGTGGGAACGTCGATCTCGGCTCAGCAGTTCTTACAATCAATCAGGACACTGCAACAACATACGCTGGCTCCATAAGCGGCAGCGGTGCTGTTGTGCTCAACGGTTCCGGAACCCTGAACCTTGCAGGACTGAACACTTTCACCGGACCACTCTCTATAGACGATGGTACGTTGCAACTCGATGGAGATATCGCAGACACTGTGTTCGTCGCCATCGCCGATGCTCCGGGAGCGATCTTTGATCTCAACGGCAACGATGAGACGATCGGCTCACTCGCTGGCGGCGGCGCGAGTGGCGGCAACATCACACTCGGTGCAGGCACGCTCACTGTACAGGAAACGGGAACCAACACCTACTCGGGAACCATCAGCGGCCCCGGCGGTCTCACTCTGAACGGGCCTGGCACACTCAGACTCGCAGGAAACAGCACGTTCACAGGCCCGCTCACGATTCTCAACGGAACGCTGCAACTCAACGGCAGCATCAATGATGCAACGGCTGTGTCGATTGCCAACTCGGCCGGCGCTGTGTTCGATCTGAACGGGAGCGATGAGACGATCGGCTCACTTGCCGGTGGCGGCGCATTCGGAGGCAACGTCGCGCTCGGCGCTGCAACGCTCACGATCAGTGAGGCAGGTACAACAACGTACGCGGGTCTGATCAGTGGCACCGGCGGCCTGACCCTCAACGGCGCCGGCACGCTCACGCTCACGGGCAACAGCACTTACACCGGACTGACAGACATCAACGCTGGTGAACTCATCCTCAATGGCGCCGTCGGCGGCTCAATCAGCGTCGGCAATAATGCGGTGATCAGTGGAGCCGGCACCGTCGGCAACGACCTGACCATCACGACCGGCGGCACGCTTGCGCCCGGTAACAGCATTGGCACACTCACCGTGCTGGGCAACTATGTGCAGCAGTCAGGCAGCCTGTTCAACGTTGAGCTCGACGGGCCAACGACGACTTCCGACCTGCTCGCCGTGACTGGAACCGCGACACTGCACGCCGGCAGCCAGATTGTCGCGGACATCACCGGCGAATCTTTTATCTCCAGTGGGGATCTGTTCCCGATCCTCAACGCTGCGGGCGGCGTGACAGATCTCGGTGCGATCATCTCTACGACATCTGTGACGCTCACGTTCGATCTGATCGTCGATCCGAGTTTCAGCAATGGCGACCCCGTCTTCTCGCTGCTTGCCAGCCGTGCACCTGATACATACTCGAGCGTCGCTGATACTGCCAACAACTTCACAGTTGGCCTGTCACTCGATTCACTCATCCCACAGGCAACCATGGCTCCAGCCAGCGACATCGCGACGCTGATGGCGCAGCTTGATACATTCGATTTAACAACCATCAACCAGGTCTACCGTGAACTGACGCCAGCATCGATACAGGCGGCAGATGCGCTGGCGATCAGTCGGTCAACGCAGTTCAACCGCATGCTGTCGAACCATCTCAACAACCCGCGCGGGCGCAGCGCGCTTCGCAGCGCGTTGACAGAACCGTGGATGGCCGGCGCTCTTGCCAGTCTCGATACAGATCCGCGCCTCATGCAGCAGGCCATCGAGATTGCAGACGATGCAGCACGCAACGCGCGGACGAACGCGATTGGGCTCGGCGGCTTCCTCGAAGGCATCAGCCAGTACGACCAACTGGACACACAGCCCAATCTGATCGGCTACATCGCGCGCACGCGTGGCGCGCACGGCGGCATCGATTATCGCTTCGATGACAATCTGCTCGCCGGCATCTCGCTGGCGTATGAACGAGCTGAGGTCGACTTCCGCGAGGGTCGTGGCACGCTGGACATCGATTCCGTGCGAGTGGGACCGTACGCGCGTTTCGCAGGTGACCGCTGGTCCGTCAGCGGCTCGGTCTCACTGGGCATCAACACGCACGAGTCAGCACGCAGCATTCCCGCGCTTGGCGTAACAGCGAGCAGCACATTCGACAGTCTCGACCTCACCGTCCAATCCGAAGGACGTTTCACGCTACTCACCCGCGATGTCTGGTCCGTCGCCGGGGTACTCGCTGCCCAGTACATGCATGTGGATTTCGACAGCTACAACGAATCGGGGGCTGGTGGCGCGAACCTGTCCGTCCCATCGCGCACTGCAGACTCACTGCTTACACGCATCGGCATCGCGTTGAACTGGCAGCCGATGCGCGATCTTGACGTCGACTTCTCCGCTGGGTGGGAGCACGAGTACTTCGACAACGATGATCTCACATCATCCTTCCTTGCGGGTGGTGCACCATTCACCATCCGCACCGGCAACCGAGTGGAAGACAGCATCTACTACGGCGTGGGCGCGAACGCGCAGTTTGCGCCGCAGGTCTCCGGCTCATTGCGTGTCGAGGGGGATGCAGCATCCGACGGCTTTACCGTTGCCGTCATCGCCGGAGTTGGTGTCACGTTCTGATACCTTTTGTAACGAATGACAAGCAAGTGGCATGCCCCGCCGACGGCGGCTGTCATGGATGCGAGAGATCCTGAATGCGAGTCAGTCGAACCCCGTCAGTGCCATGCATGAGCGTGTCAGACCATGCGTGGCCATCGTAACGGTAGCGTACCTGCACGCCGCGCACCTCGCCGCGCTGCAGACGCAAAATCGCATCATCGAGTTGCACACGCTGCCGGTCTGCCGGCTCGATCATTGTTGGTGAGTCGCTCTTGAGAAGCACATCATCAATCTGCGCGCATTCGTTCAGATCGCGCACGAGTGAAGCCAGTGTCTCGGCATCAAGGACGACCTGCTGCATGGGCGGCAGGTCGATATCGGTCTGCTCACCTGGTCTGAGAATGTGCGAGCGGGTGTCGTGCGGTTGATCATCATCTCGCTTGCCGGAGTTATACTGCTGTTCTGCCATATCAATCGGGCTCGTGGGTCGACGTGTCATGAGGATTATGGCTGCTGCCACTGCTGCGATCGGCGGGAGGGCGCAAGAAGGCAGGCATGAGCAGCACCGCGTTATGCGGCGCCGGGCAGACATACTGACACACGCCGCAGCCAGTGCACGTCTGCTCGACCACAGCAGGACGATTGCGATCATCAAGCGTGATCGCGCCATCAATCGGGCACTGCTCCGAACAGACCGTACAGAAGCTGCCCTGATACGCGAGGCAAGTCTCTTCGTTGATGCGCGCTGTGCCCATCATCGTTGGCACGAGATGCGTGAGCACATCTGGTTCGCAGGCTTCGATGCAGGGACGATCTTCGCACATCCAGCATGGTTGACGCATTGCGTCGATCATCGGCGTGCCGGCCGCCTCGCGCATGCGTTGCGGCGCATGAACGACGGCATCGTGCGGACACGCTTCGAGGCAGGCATCGCAGCGCGTGCACTGCTCGAGAAAGGTCGGTTCATCAACTGCACCGGGCGGGCGCAGTACGGGAATCATGCCACGGCTTCGGCCCGCGTTGCCTTCGCGCACATCGGATTGCGTTTGCGGATAGCGTTGCGGCGTCGGCATGGCGCGCGTGGTGCCGTCGGCAGGCGCATCAGCGGTGCGGTTCGTCCCGTCGCGATCAGCCAGTGAATCGAAAAATGGACCGAGCAGGCGGCCGCGCAGCAACTGTCTCCGCGAGATGTCTCGCTTGGAATCGCTCATGGCGAGGATCGATCACCGGACAGTTGATCCAGCAGAAACCTCGGCTGTGTGGAGAAGAACCGCTGATCGTATTCCGCGGACGGTGCATGGCACTGCGTGCAGTTCTGTTGCCAGGGATGAGGTGTGCGCAGTCCTTCCAGCCCGAGCGTGCCATGGCAGGCGAGGCAGTTGTCGCGCATATGGGTCGTGTGTGGAATCATGGGCGGAGCGCCGGCCCAGGCACGCGGCCCCTCCAACGCAGCGGCTTTGCCCTCAAATGTGTTGGCGGCAAGAACAGTCGACTCAAACAACGATGAGTTCTGCTGCACATGGCATTGCATGCAGTTGGTCAGGTATGGGTGCGGCAACTGATTGGCAGCGCGATTGGCAATCTTGAGGCCTTCTTCATGGCATGTCATGCAGTTGTCGGCAGACATCTGATTGACGGCATGCGGGATCACAGGCGGCGCGCCGTTATATGCACGCCGTGCTGATCGCTGTTCCAGTGCCGCCGTCTTGGCTGCAGGACCGGGCGGCTGGAGTTCGTCGAGAATACCCGGCGCAGACCATGTGAGCTTGCTCAGATCGCTGCTCCAGTTGCGATTCGGACCGATGTCGATGTGCTGAAGTTCCGCGTACCCCGTGGCCGGTATTACGTCACGTGATGAATCGGTGGCGTGCAGGTCTTCCTGCACCGACTCGAAGTCGGGCTTGGGAACGCCGTAGTCGATGCCAATGACAAATCCGATGAAGGCGGCAGCGATCACGGCGATCAATATCAGATGGATCGCTCGTCGGCCATGCTCGCGTTGGGTGTGTTCATCAGCCATCGCTGCAACTTCGCTTTTAACCGCTGCGCCGGAATACGCGCACAGCGCACTTCTTGTAGTCCGGCTGTTTACTGAATGGATCGTGCGCCTCGAACGTCACGTCGTTGATGAGTTTGGATTCATCAAAGAATGGCACAAACACAGTGCCGCGCGGCGGCTGCCCTCGCCCGTTGATCCACGCGGGAAGTTCCATCGCCCCCCGGCGGGATTCGACAATGACGATGTCGCCGCTTGAAATGTTCTTCTCAGCAGCATCTGCCGGATGCATCTCAACGTAGGCGGTGGGCATGGCTCGGCTGAGTTGCGGAATCCGCCGTGTCATCGTGCCGGTATGCCAGTGCTCGAGCACCCGGCCGGTGCTGAGCCACATCGGATACTTATCATCGGGCACCTCGGGCGGTGGCTGATACTGGTGCGCCCAGATCTGCGCGCGACCGTCATTGCTCGTTGAGTGATAGAAATCGAAATCCTGCCCTTCCGTCACGAACGGATCGTCGAATGCGGCAAACCGGAACTTCGTCTCGCGCCAGCTTCCATCGGGCTGTTCGACAACAGGCCAGCGCAGGCCGCGCGCTTTGACATACTCATCATACGGCGCAAGGTGCTTGTGCTTGAGCGCGCTGAACTGGCGGTACTCCTCAAACAGATGCTTGTCGACGTTGATGTCGTAGTAGTGCTCCCACTGCCAGATTGGAACCTCGGCACCATCGTCGCCCGCGACATGGAAGAGGAAACGACCTTCCTTGTCCTTCATTCCCGCGTGGCCGCGTTCCATGAGGCGATGCGCGACTGCGATCGTCTGCCAGCAGTCGTCGCGCGCATCACCCGGTGGGTCGACCATTTTGAACCACTGCTGCGTGCGTCGTTCGCTGTTGCCGAACATGCCGTTCTTCTCGACCCACATGGCAGATGGCAGAACGAGATCAGCAAGTTGCGTTGTTGCCGTTGGATACACCTCGGAGACGATGAGGAACTTGTCCTTCAGGCCCTGCTTGCTGTTGAACAGTTTGTTAAGGTTCGGCAGCGTCTGACCGGGATTGGTCACCTGCACCCAGATGGTGTCGATGTCGCCACCCTGATCAGTCGGTGTGCAGAACTGCTCCCACATCTTCACCGTGTGATATCCGGGCTGTGGATTGATGCGACCCTCCGGCAGGTTCCAGTAGTTTTCGGCCTGCTCGCGGTGGGTTGCGTTGGCGACGACGCGCCCGCCCGGCAGGGCATGCGCGAGCGTGCCGACTTCGCGCACTGTTCCGCACGCTGATGGCTGGCCGGTCAGGCTCGTCGGCGCATCGCCGGGCTTGCCGAAATGGCCGCTGAGCAGATGCACACCGTGCACGAGCGAGTTGATGGCGGTGCCCATCGTGTGCTGGTTCATGCCCATGCACCACAAACTCGTGATGCGCTGCTGCGGATCCGCGAACAGATCAGCGATCATGCGGATGCTGTCAGCCGACACGCCGGACAGTTCCTCGACACGTTCCGGCGTGTATTCTTCGATTCGACGCTTGAAGTCGTCGAAAGAAATCTGTTCGCCCAGAAGCGTCGGGCTCTCGGGCTCGGGCGCGCGGAAGTTGCAGTGCCGCTCAACAAAATCTTTGTCGTAGTTGTCATTCTTTATCAGCAGGTGACAGATCCCAAGCGCGATCGGCACATCGCCGTGCGGCTTCATCTCGAAGTAGTGCTGGGCCTGTTCGCTCGTGCGTGTGCGGCGGGTTGAGATGTCGATGAGCATGACATCCTCCCCGCGCGATCGTCGATCAATCACGCGCGAGACCAACACCGGGTGCATCTCCGCAGGGTTGTTGCCCCATGTGATCAGTACATCGCAGGCGTCGAGGTCTTCGTAGCAGCCGGCCGGCTCATCCACGCCGTACGTCGCGATGAATCCCGTCACGGCCGATGCCATGCACAGCCGCGCGTTCGGGTCGATGTGATTGTTGGCGAGCCCGCCCTTCATGAACTTCTGCGCCGCGTATCCCTCGGGGATCGTCCACTGCCCTGAGCCGTAGAACGCGAAGCGATCGGGCGATTGCATGATGCGGTCGGCAATCACATTGATGGCTTCATCCCACGTGATGGGAACGAGTTGGCCGTTGCGGCGCAGCAGGGGAGTGGTCAGCCGATCCTCGCCATACAGTGCAAGCCCGACGTGATACCCCTTCACACACAGAAGTCCCTTGTTGACATCCGCAAGCTGGTCGCCGGCGATGGACACCACCTTGCCGTTCTCCACACCAACCTGCACGTGACAGCCAGTGCCGCAGAACCTGCACGGCGCCTTGTGCCACGCGATGTCACTGTCCTGGCTGTTCATGACCGGCAGCGAATACGCGCGGTCACGCATGACCACCGCCGTTGCTGCCGCCATCGCGGTCGACTTCATGAACGATCTTCGATCAAGCCCGGTCGTTGTCATCGTCATGGCACACCTGCCTCGTGCTGCGCGGTCATATGCAGCTTGGATCATCTGAGCACACCGCATTTGCCGGCGGTTCATCGTCCAAGTGAACGAACACGATGTCAATATGCTCCACGTCAGGAATCTGCTGAATCCACTGACGAAGCGCATTATTTTTTTGTTGGGAATCAGTTTCAATCGCAACTGCAATACGGCGGCCGTTGATCGCGCCAACTTGTACGCGGTCATCACCTGCAAGTGCTGCGCGCACTGTCGCAATCGATTCATCCCTCGTGGTCGTGATAGCAAGCCCGCTGATTGGCATAACGCTCCTCGGTCAGATCATCAATCTCACGTGATTCTAGACAGGCGCTTCGGGCTGCTACTTGAGATTTGCTCGACCCTGGCAATAATCTTTCGGGGCAACGAGCGGAGGTACCGCTCAGAGAGGTGCGATGAAACATCTGCAGACATTCGCCAGTTGGCGCGCGGTTCTTGTCGTTGCAGTGATGGCGGCGCTTGCAGTGCTTGCCTTCACGGCGCCGATGCGCTCCGCGAACACGAGCACAAACTCCGTCGGCACCATGCTCTCACCTGCATCTCGCGATTCGACGCACCATGAGGCTTCCTCTGGCGAGACGGCGCCTCCTGCAGGCGATCTCTATCCTGTGTATATCAACAAACCCGCGGGCCCGCCTGCGCTCATCACCGATCGGCTCGATATCAACGGCGATGCGGTCACGATCAACTGCTCCACGTGCCACTCGATCAAGGAGCCGAACCTTCAGACGCGGGCCACTGCGGATCTGGATGAGTTTCACCAGGGACTGACGTACAACCACGGTGCGCTCACCTGCCTGTCCTGTCACAACCCGAACGACTACGACACCCTGCGACTTGCTGACGGCTCCACCCTGCCGTACCGAAATGTGATGACAATGTGCGGCCAGTGCCACGGCCCGCAACTCCGTGATTACAACCACGGCGTGCACGGCGGCATGACGGGCTACTGGGATCGCTCCCGCGGCCCGCAGTATCGCAATGGCTGCATGGACTGCCACGATCCGCACGCGCCCGCTTACCCGCTGATGCGCCCGACCTTCAAACCGATTGATCGTTTCCTCAATCCACACGGAACAAACCCGCACGAGGATGATGATCATGACGAATGAAGCCAAGAACATCTCGCTGCCTGTGCTCGGCAACGTCTCGCGACGCACCGCGGTGAAGGGCATCGGTGCCACGCTCGGCGTCGGCGCGTTTGCAGCAGCGATCAGCCCGCTCCGACATGCGGTAGATGATCTCTCCGCAGACGCGTTCATGCAGAAACATTACAAGGAACTCACACCCAGCGACAAGACCGATGTTATTGCACGGCTGCAAGAGGAAACGCTCGATGAGTACGGCGCCGAAGTGACCATCGGCGATCAGCGCCCAATCCCCGGCGTGAAGTTCGTCTACGCGATTAACCTGAGTCTCTGCAATGGCAACGGCAAGTGCGTCGAGGCATGCCATAAGGAAAACAACCACGACCGCGCAACCAATCAGTCATACATTCGCGTGCTCGAACTGCCGAAGGGCTCACTTGATCTTGATGGCGCCGATTCAACATATACCGGGCCGGTCCCTGATGATGACAAGTTCTACATGCCCGTGCAGTGTCAGCAGTGCGATGAGCCGCCCTGCGTCGATGTCTGCCCGGTCGAGGCGACCTGGAAGGAAGAAGATGGCATCGTCGTTGTCGATTACAACTGGTGCATCGGCTGTCGATATTGCGAAGCTGCGTGCCCGTATCACGCGCGGCGGTTCAACTGGAAGAAACCAGAAATCCCCGCAGAAGAAGTGAACCCCGATCAGGGATACTTATCAAACCGCATCCGCCCGCAGGGCGCTGTCGAGAAGTGCCACTACTGCCTGCATCGCACCCGAGACGGCCGCCTGCCCGCCTGCCTCGAAGCATGCCCGACCGGTGCACGCGTGTTCGGCGACTTCAACGATCCGGAATCAAACGTCCGCTGGCTGTTCGCAAACAAGCGCGTCTTCATTCTCAAGGAAGACCTCGGCACCAAGCCGGCGTTCTTCTACTTCTTTGATACGTAAACCCGGGAACCGCACCGACCATGGTTCAGCCAATGTTCGACACCGCTCAGACCAACGCAGCCCGGCTGATGGATGTCTGCCCGATCGTGCCTGAGGCCACCGTCAGCAAGTCGCTGCTCAATGAGTCGGCGTTGCGGCAGGTCGTGTTCGCGATGGATGCCGGGCAGGAGATGTCGGAACATCGCGCGCCATTCCTTGCCACCGTGCAGGTGATTGATGGCGACCTTGATTTCACCGTCGCAGGCAAGACGCATGCCATGCGTGCCGGCGACTGGCTTTCCATGCCGCCCGATGAACCGCACGCGCTGCTGGCGAAATCGCCCTGCCGATTCATTCTCACGCTCGCGAAGAACAGTGGCGATGCAGGGAGCGAGCCGTGACGACGACATCTCAACCCACATCCGCAGTGAATACGGGCGATGCTGATCGACCGCGTCACTTCATGAGTTACCCGCGATTCATCTGGCGGTCGCTCATGCTGGCTACTGATGGCCCATTCATGTTCTACGCGTGGATGACGCTGCTCACCGCCATCTTCCTCGTCGGCGCGAATGCATGGGCCAATCAGGTGGCGCACGGCATGATCGTCACCAACATGACCGATCACGTGAGCTGGGGGCTGTACATTGCCAACTTCACATTCTGCGTCGGGCTCGCGGCGGGCGGGGTGATGATGGTGATCCCGGCGTATCTCTATCACAACAAGCCGATGCATGATGTCGTCATTGTGGGCGAGTTGCTCGCCGTCGCTGCGATCATCATGTGCCTGATGTTCGTGACGGTTGATCTTGGCCGGCCGGACCGCTTCTGGCATCTGATCCCGTTCATCGGGCGGTTCAACTTTCCCGTGTCCATGCTCACGTGGGATGTCATCGTGCTCAACGGGTACCTGCTGCTGAACCTGCACATCTGCGGCTACCTGTTGTACACGCGCTTCCTCGGCCGGCAGCCGAACCCCAAGTGGTACATCCCGTTTGTGATGCTGTCGATCGTGTGGGCGATCTCGATTCACACCGTCACAGCGTTTCTGTACTGCGGCCTCGGCGGGCGGCCGTTCTGGAACTCGGCATTGCTCGTGCCGCGTTTTCTTGCATCGGCGTTTGTGTCCGGCCCGGCGTTCATCATCATCACGCTGTTCATCCTGCGCGGCATCGGCAACGTGAAGATTCCTGATGCGCCGATCAAAACGCTCGTGCAGAGCGTCCGCGTGACGATTCTCATCAATCTGCTGATGCTCATCAGCGAGTTGTTCACGCACTTCTACACGGGCGGCTCACATGCTGCTGCGTCGTATTACCTGTTCTTCGGCCTGCACGGGCACAGCGGCCTGGTGCCCTGGATCTGGACAGCGATCATCTTCAATATCGTCGCAGCAGTGATGTTCCTGCTTCCCGCTGCGATGGAGAAGATGTGGGTCGTCATCACCGCGTGCGTGCTTGCGTTCCTCGGCATCTGGATCGAGAAGGGCATGGGGCTGATCATTCCCGGCTTCATCCCCAGCACGCTGCACGAGATTGTCGAGTACCAGCCGAGTCTCGCGGAATGGAAGATGACCGCGGGCGTCTGGGCGCTGGGCATGATGGTCTACACCATCGCGCTCAAGATCGCCATCCCCATCCTGCAGGGCAAAGTCGGCCTCTATCAGAAGTGAGCGGTTGCGGGGGTGGTGCGTGGTGATTCGGCAGGTGTAAGGCCTCATCCCGCCGCGCCAGTGGTGATTCAGCACACGCTGCGACTCGAGGCACCGCGTCCGGTATAATCCCCGGCATGCCTCGGCAGATCGTCAATCTCCTGCTCGTCCTCGCGCTGTTCAGCAGCGGTGCGGGTCTGTCGCATGCAATGCATGTCTCGGCTGCTCATACGCCGCACGGTCAGGCGACTCATGAGCATCATGGCTGCTGCCATCATCACCACGAGCAATATTGCGGTGATAGTGATGATGATGAGCCGACGGATGACAACAAGGACGACCATCAGCACGAGCATGATTGCGCGGTCTGCAAAATGCTCGCGAGCGGGTTTGTCGATATTGCGCACCCCTGTGCGATCGTCGACACACCTCGGCAGGCAACGCTGACACTGGCCGCACGCACCCGCATCGCGGCTGTTCGGACACCTGGCCCGTTGCCGCCACGCGGCCCGCCGCACTGCTCCATCTGAGCTTTCACTGGTTCGAGCTTCGCTGCGTTCTGGCGTGTTCTGCGCGCCCGTTGAGTTGACGCTCGGAAAACGCAAACAAATGGAGATATCACATGCTTGCTCGCAGAGGTTTTACCCTCATCGAGTTGCTCGTGGTTGTTGGCATACTCGCCGTGCTGACCGGTCTGCTGATACCAGCGATCGGCAACATGACCCGCGCCTCGCGCATTACAACATGCCTCAACAACGTGCGCTCAGTGCAATATGCACACTTCCTGTACATGCAGGACAACAAGATGCGATTCATCCAGGTCGGCCTTGCGCACGGCGCACCGGTCAATGAGGAAATCGCATGGATCAACACGCTTGCGCCGTACTACGGCCACGAGGATGTCATGCAGTCTCCGCTTGATGCCAGTCCGCACTGGCCGCTTGACGAAGGCGGCGAGGGTGTGCCGATTCCAGGCACAACCGATTCGTTTCGCCGAACAAGTTACGGCTGCAACAACTTCCTCACGCAGTTCTCACCTGCGGCAGCCATCACCGGCGACCCGGACGCCAACGCCCATCGCTACACCGATGTGCGCAATCCATCGACGACTGTGCACTTCCTCGTGATGGCGTTCGAGGGCGACTTCGCCGGTGCTGACCATGTTCATGTTGAGAACTGGTGGCTCAACCCCGCCGTCGTGGCATCCAGCCAGGTGCAGACCAATGCGGCGCGCGGCACGCTCGGCGAGGTCGATGCTCGCTCGAACTACGGCTTTCTCGATGGGTCGATCGCCACGAAGATGTTCGCAGATGTTTACACCAACCGCGATGTCAACCTGTTCGACCCGGCCGTCTCGTGGCAGGTCGCAGCAAGATCGCAAGGAGATGCACGATGATGATGAAGCGTATTTTTCCAACTGTGCTGGCAGTGTCATTCGTCACAGCATCCGGCGTGCTCGCGCAAGATCGTGGTGGCGGCCTGCATGCTGGCGATGCCATTCCCGAAGTCGTTGATGGGAAGATCTTCACGGCCGCAGTCACCGACACCGGTACCGAACCGACACGCATCTTTGCTGGTGAGTTCGGCGACTCGGGCTGTGCGCCATTCACGCAGAACCCCGGCTTCAACTCGCTGGGAGGCACGTTCGACCCCGATACTGTCCTCGTGTTTGAAGCTTCCGCAGGGCTCCTGTCGTGGGATGGCACCTCGTTCGTCCCGGTCGATACGGAGTCGGTGCTTGTCACCTTCGGCGGCGGGCAGTCGTTTATGATCGAAGACGACCCGGCCGGCAGCATCGAGCTTGGTGTGCAGAGTGATGGTGGCTTTCATCGGCATCTCGATTTCTGCATGAACGGCTGCCCGGATGTGTGCAGTCCACCAGATGATGCCGACGCCGGCGTCTACCTCATCGAGTGGCAGATCAGCACGCAGGATGGATCGCTCGAACCGACCGAACCATTCTGGTTCATTCTTGATTACCTGGCAGACTCGCAGGATGTCGCTGATGCGCAGGCATGGGCGGAAGCCAACCTTCCCGCTCCGTGTGCTGGCGATGCCAATGCGGACAATACTGTCAACCTCGCAGACCTGCTTTCTGTTCTCTCCAACTGGGGAAGCAGCGGGCTGGAAGGCGGCGATGTCAATAACGATGGCATCGTCAACCTCGCGGACTTGTTGTCCGTACTTTCCAACTGGGGCAGCGTCTGCTGATTTCATACCTCTCAACCACAACCCTCCGCATGGAGGAAGAAAGAGTTTTTACTATGCGTACATCTCACAAGATCATCACCACCGCTGCAACAGCATGCCTGTTCGCAGCGCCCTGCCTTGCCGATGGCGACAATCTCGATGCATGGTTCGGCCTCGATGAAGATACCGGGAACATCACGATCCTCGGCAGCGCAACCATCGGTTTGGATGGTGAAATCGAGGAAGACTTTCCCGGGCCGCCGGTGTATGAGCGGCTCTTCGGAGACGGCGTGCCAGACAACGAAGCCGTAATCGGCTTTGCTTCGTTCGATGGAGTGTTTGACCCTTTCCAGGGATTTCAGCTCAACTACGTTGAATCGCTGCTGTTCTGGGATGGCACGGGCGCTGTCTCGTTCGGCTCAACAGATTCAATCGCGGAGGTCCTTAACCCCCCGGGGGCTCCTATCAGCGGCCCGGGCGACTTCTTTACATTCCAGGCTGATGATGAAGGCGGCTTCCATGACGACTGGGTTGTCGCTCTCAGCGAAGACGCAGACACTGGTGTGTACCTGATGCAACTGACGCTGTCATTTCAAGATCCGATCCGTGGCAGCCTCACTGGCGAAAGTGAAACGACGTACTGGGTCATGGGTTTTGGCGTGGATGATGAAATCGTGGAACTCGCTGTCGATCAGGTCATCAGCGACATTCCAGCACCCGGCGCATTGGCGCTGCTCGGTATGGGCCTGCTCGGCACCCGCTCCCGCAAGCGCCGCCACTGAACGCGAGCCTGAAACCGAACCCTGATCACCCCGACC
>CAZVXI010000015.1:0-870 GCA_964631295.1 uncultured Isosphaeraceae bacterium | reverse complement strand
CCGGCTGCCCACGAGCCGGGGTTTTTTTTTACGCGGTGGATGTCGAGCATCTTTCTATGCACGGCACTGGCAGACACCTCACGGGTCCCGGCCGGCCGTGCGCAGGCCACAGACGTGCGGCGAGTCTGGATCATATCCTTCATGCAGCGGCCAGCGGTCGTGGGTCATCACAGAAGAGCAGCGCTGTTGCGGCAGGCGCATCGACGCCGGGTTGCCACTGATGGAACGAATCGTGCGTTCAACATCGTCTGGATGATCGAGGAATGTCGACCGGCCGGCGCCGCCGGTCCGTACGGGGTGATCGCCATCGCGCATGCTGCGACCGGTCAGCCCATCTCGCGCGCCGTTCTGCAGCCGTTCGATCATCTGTTCCGCAGAATCTCTGCGTTTGCGGATCAGTATGTGTACATGGTCCGGCATGATGGCGCATGCCCAGCACGTGTACTTCTGCGCTGTGACCATGTCCGCGAATGACGCTGCCACAGTGTCGATTGCTGCACCGTCGAGTTGCAGCAGCGGGTGCTTCAACTCAGCAGCGGCGCGCTCGTAGAACGCGCGGACATCGCGGGATCGTGGTTGTGTGCGTTTGCGCCCGAAGTGGTGTTCGCCGAGTTGCGCGATGCGATCACTCGCAACCGTGCGGGATGTGCTGCCACGCGGATCGTTCGGCAGCCACCAGCCGTACACCGTCGAGATCAGGTGATAGGCAATGACGATCGGCATCGGGGCAGGGTAGCAAACAGAGTTGCTACGCGGCAGGCGGCGTGGGAGCGCTCATCAGCCGCTCGCGGCGTAGCAGCAACTCGCAGGAGAATCACTGCGCTGCAGTTCTCCCCCCATCAATCGGGAGATTCACGCCGTTGACGTAGC
>CAZVXI010000014.1:0-35816 GCA_964631295.1 uncultured Isosphaeraceae bacterium | reverse complement strand
GACTGCCAGCATGGCGCGCCAAGTGTCATCATTCCAACTGAACTCAACGCCCTGCGAACGTTCGACTGTGAGTGTCTCGTTGACGACGGACCGCTCGACCGCCATCTGGTGGGCGGATGAGACGAGTTCCTCGCGCATGAATGGCAGCTTGAACTGGCCGCCTCGAATCGCAAAATGGTCGCCGATCTGGCGTCGCAGCCAGACATCCTGCGGGAAGGTGATCCCGTTGACGAGGCCGAGTTCGTCGCGCGTCACATCAATGCGCGAGAGATACGTCCACTCGCGCCCGAAAATATGCCCGCTGAATGTCAGCTTTGCGCGCGTGACTTCAAACCCGCCGACGGAGCGGTCATCCTGATCGCGAAAACTGTGGACGTAGCGAACCTGCCCAAGCCCGCCGATATCGAGTTTGAATCGGCCGTCCGGACTCGTCAGGAAGAAGCCATCCACCCAGCCGGCAGTAAGGCCCGTTTCCTGATATCCAACACGCCGATCAGCATCGGCCAGTACATCAGAGACGACCTGCCGGATCTCCGCAGCACGCTGTTCGGTCAGCCAGTCCTCATGTGTCGCCGCCCGAAGCTCATCAATCTCCGATCGCATCTGCTGATTTTCTTGCAGCAGACGCTCCACCTGCTGCTGCATCTTCTTGATTGGATCATTCACGCCGGAACCTGAATCCTGGGCGATGGCCGGCAGGGCAAGGCCGAACGCAGCGGCAGCAACGAGCGGGCGGGCGGTGAGAGCCAAGCCGTGTTGTCTGGCAGTACGGAACATGCAGGCAAACTCCTCGAGCGGTCATACGCCGCTGGATGGAACTTATCGACCCTTCAGGGAGCGGACGTTAAGACGATCGCATCCTACTGGCCAAGGGGTATGTCGACAACGAGCACCTCGAAAGAGAAAACCGGCCGGGCACAGGCCCGACCGGTCGGAAAGTTCTAAACAGATGTTGCTAGGTCGATCAGAACAGCAACTGGAACTGTGAGCGGAGGACGATCTGGGTGTCCTGCGAGTCGGTCAGGTAGCCGATGCCGGTGGTGCCGGTACCTGCAGCCGCCCATGTCGGGTCGATCTCATCAAGCGTGAAGCCGACGTCGGTCGTCCACTTCAGATTGTGGTTGCCAGCACCGTTGAAGTAGTAGCTCGCACCAACGGTGATGATCGACAGCTCATCGAACGGCGTGGGAGCAGCGGTGCCGCCACCATCGAGGTCGCCGTACTCGTAGCGCGCGAAGGCTTCGAGCTGATCGGTGAAGTAATAGCCACCCTGGACCACAAAGCCGAACGGGCTGCTGCCAGCGCCGCCGGGGCCAGCACCGAACGTCCCACCATTGTCGCTGTCGAGGTACACGAATGCACCGTACAGGTTCCAGCCGTCCATCTCGAGCGATGCATCGATCGTGAAGCCGAAGCGAGTGTCGTCTGCAGGAACCACCGGTGGGCCCGCGGCAGCAACGGTATCACCGGACTCATCGGTCTCGTAGTTCACTGCAACACCGATCAGAATGCCGGTCTCGCTGCCACGCGGGCTGGTGAAGTCGTTGAACTGATCCCACGTACCCTGTGCGAGGAACTCAGCACGGGCCGACGCTGCAAAGTCAGTCTGGCCAGCCGCAAGCGACGGCGTGTTGGTGTTGCGGTGTCCATCGTGGAACATGGCCATCACGCGGAACTGCTCACCAGACCAGCCCCACTCGATGCCCTGGGTGTAACCCTGATTAAAGAACTCATTGACGAACGAGCGGTCGACCGCAAGCCGGTACTTGGAGACCACCAATTCTTCGCGCAGATAGGGTGCCTTGAACTGGCCGACCTTGATGTACGTGCCGTTGTCCAGAGCTTTTTTTACGTATGCGGATTCGAGCGCCAAGCCGCCACCAGCTCTGTTGAACGCACCACTCACCGCGTACTTCCACGACGGGTCAACAACGTGGCCCGTGAAGTACAGCTTGGTGCGGCGGTTCTCGAAGCCGAAGTCATCAGCACCAGAGGTCGCGCCAAAGCCGCTTGCCTCATCGCGGTTGTTCCAGACGTACCGAATCTGGATCTGCCCGCTGATGTTCAGTTCGTTGTTGCCATCACCACTGCGGAGGGTGAAGCCGTTGTCCCAACCGGCTGCCGAACCCTGCAACAACGATGTGCGGGTTTCGGCGTCCATCAGGACGTCCGACACGATGCTGCGAATCTCCGATGCCCGCTGCTCAGTGAGCCATTCGTCATTCTGAGCGTTGGAAATCTCAGCAAGCTTCGCTTCTGCGGCCGCAAGCCGATTCAGAAGATCATCCTTGCTGACATCGCTGTCCGCAAGAGTGCCACTGGCCAAAGTAGCGGCGGCAGCTCCTGCCAGGAGACCAAATCTCTTGGTCGAACTCATCAGGTGTACTCCTATTTCATTTCTGAACGAATCGTTCACGCTTTCAAAACAAAGCGCGATCATAGCCAGTGCGAAAAGAGAAAACCGGCCGGGCACAGGCCCGACCGGTCGAATCTTGCGTACTCAGTTTCTGCCCTGAAGAATCAGAACAGCAACTGGAACTGCGTGCGGAAGACGATCTGGGTGTCCTGCGAGTCGACCAGGTAGCCGATGCCGCCACCAACGCCACCAGCTGCCCACGTCGGGTCGATCTCATCAAGCGTGAAGCCGATGTCGGTCGTCCACTTCAGGTTGTGGTTGCCAGCACCGTTGAAGTAGTAGTTCGCACCAACCGTGATGACCGAAAGCTCATCGAACGGCGTGGGAGCAGCGGTGCCGCCACCATCCAGGTCGCCGTACTCGTAGCGTGCAAACGCCTCGAGCTGATCGGTGAAGTAATAACCACCCTGCAGCACGAAGCCGAACGGGCTGATGCCAGTGCCGCCGGGACCGGCGTTGTCGCTGTCGAGGTACACGAATGCACCGTAGAGGTTCCAGCCGTCCATCTCGAGCGATGCATCGATCGTCAGACCGAAGCGCTCGTCGTCAAGTGCGGCCGGCGGAGCGACGATGTCGCCGGACTCATCCTTCTCGAAGTTCACAGCTGCACCGATCATGATGCCGGTCTCGCTGCCACGCGGGCTGGTGAAGTCGTTGAACTGATCCCACGTACCCTGTGCGAGGAACTCAGCACGGGCCGACGCTGCAAAGTCAGTCTGGCCAGCCGCAAGCGACGGCGTGTTGGTGTTGCGGTGTCCATCGTGGAACATGGCCATCACGCGGAACTGCTCACCAGACCAGCCCCACTCGATGCCCTGGGTGTAACCCTGATTAAAGAACTCATTGACGAACGAGCGGTCGACCGCAAGCCGGTACTTGGAGACCACCAATTCTTCGCGCAGATAGGGTGCCTTGAACTGGCCGACCTTGATGTACGTGCCGTTGTCCAGAGCTTTTTTTACGTATGCGGATTCGAGCGCCAAGCCGCCACCAGCTCTGTTGAACGCACCACTCACCGCGTACTTCCACGACGGGTCAACAACGTGGCCCGTGAAGTACAGCTTGGTGCGGCGGTTCTCGAAGCCGAAGTCATCAGCACCAGAGGTCGCGCCAAAGCCGCTTGCCTCATCGCGGTTGTTCCAGACGTACCGAATCTGGATCTGCCCGCTGATGTTCAGTTCGTTGTTGCCATCACCACTGCGGAGGGTGAAGCCGTTGTCCCAACCGGCTGCCGAACCCTGCAACAACGATGTGCGGGTTTCGGCGTCCATCAGGACGTCCGACACGATGCTGCGAATCTCCGATGCCCGCTGCTCAGTGAGCCATTCGTCATTCTGAGCGTTGGAAATCTCAGCAAGCTTCGCTTCTGCGGCCGCAAGCCGATTCAGAAGATCATCCTTGCTGACATCGCTGTCCGCAAGAGTGCCACTGGCCAAAGTAGCGGCGGCAGCTCCTGCCAGGAGACCAAATCTCTTGGTCGAACTCATCAGGTGTACTCCTATTCCTTCTGCTGCTGAACGCCAGCCACGACACGACTGCGTCCCGATCATCCACTCGCCCGTTACACTTGGCGGATGCCCCCAAGGCACCTGCCGGGCGAATCGAAGTGCAACTATCGGTCGAGACCCGCTCGACCATTGAAAGTCGGGATGATATCCATTCGCTTTCCTGCGCCTACACCCGATGCCCTGCTTTCATAAAAGTTAACCCATACACAATCCGATCAGGTATTCGCAAATCGTCGTAACGCACTGTCTGACAAATGTTTGCGATTTTAAGATTTGTGCGAGAAATCATAGAATTGTTGGGGAATTCCGGCCGGTTCCCTGTCGTGAACGAGTCATAAAAAGTCTTTTGTTTCCTTTCGGTGACATCGGCGGCAGGCGCTTCGTACAGGCAATCCACCGGAAACGCGCAAATCACGCGTCTCGGATTTCGCTGAGAAACTCGAGCGCATCACCGATTGTGCGAGCCGTATGCATCGCCGCGCTGTCTTTGCCCCCAGCAGCGCCCAACAGCGGCCCGTGACCAAGGCGGCTGACTTCGCTCAGTCGCGTCTCAATCTGCGCCGCAGGTCGCAGCAGGCTGTCAAGCCCAACTTCCGCAGCAGCGGCGAGCCCCAGGCCAACGGCCTTATTTTGATGAGCACCAGCAATCGCGAGACAGATCGCAAGGTCTGCTGCGGGCTCGACGACTCTCATCCCGCCACTGGTCGACACGAACACATCCTGATCTGCCAGCCGCAGACCCGCGTGTTTCTCAAGAACTGCAATCAACATGGCCAGCCGACTCCCATCAATGCCGCTGGTTTTGCGCTTGGCTGAGCCGAGGAATCCAGTCGCGGTCAACGCCTGGACTTCCACAAGCAGGCAGCGCGACCCGTGCATCACCGGGCAGATCACCGAGCCGGGCCTGGGCTCACGTTGGTCTGCCAGCAGGAGCGATGCATCCGCCACTTGTGCCAACCCGCTGCCGGTCATCTCGAACAGACCTACTTCCAGCGTGGTCCCATAACGATTCTTGACGCTCCGCACGATGCGATGGGCATGATGCTGATCACCTTCAAACGCGAGAACAGCATCAACGAGATGTTCGAGCAACTTCGGCCCGGCAAGTTTGCCGTCCTTTGTCACATGCCCCACAACGATGACTGCTGTTCCTGTCAACTTCGCCAGATGCACCAGTTCCATGCAACACTGGCGCAGTTGTGTGACCGACCCCGGCGAGGCTGCAATATCGTGACGATGAATCATCTGAATCGAGTCGATCACCAGCACGGCAGGCCTGACCCGGGCAGCCTGATCGACGATCCGAGCAAGGTTGGTCTCTGCGAGGACGTAAAGAAGACTGTGCTCGCCAAGATCGCCTGAATCAGTCTCCGTGAAGAGTCGCTCGGCACGCAGGCGGGTCTGATAGGCCGACTCCTCGCTCGAAACGTACAGCACGGGTCTTTCGCGCTGTGAGAGCGAACCGGCCATCTGCAGGAGCAGCGTTGATTTTCCGATTCCCGGATCGCCGCCGAGCATTACGACCGATCCCGGCACGATGCCGCCACCGAGCACGCGATCCAGTTCACTCAAGCCGGTCGGCAGCCGCTTGATATCGGCTGCTTCGACATCGGGCAACGGTATCGCAGCCAGCGCTTCGGGGTCTCCCCCTGCACCAGCGATGGCTTCGGCCCAGACAGATGCCGCTGCACCAAAGCCTGCGCCGCTGCTGCCAGCACCGATGCCGACAGTGCCGGCGACCGCGGGCAGCTTCGGCTCGACGTATCGCTCCAACGCATCCCACGTGCCGCAATCCGGGCACTTGCCCATCCACTTGCTCTGCACCGCCCCGCAGGTGCGGCAAATGTACTGCGATCGCTGTTTGGCCATGGCAGGAGTGTACTGCAGCAGACCAGTGGACGCAGCACTCAGCACTTGCGCAGGATCAGCACATGATCCAGTTGCTCGCCATCAAACTCGATGCGCCGGCTGATGTCATGGCAGAAGTCGTAGGTGGCGATGTGCTTGAGATCGGGCACTGATCGCAACAGGCGGCGCAACTGCGGGCCGTCGTACGTGCGAAATGTCCATCGCGTCTCGTATCGCTGGACCGCGCCACGTTCGTTTGTCACGATGAACCGGCTCCGCAACTTCTCGGTCCGTGTCTTGCGATCGGCAGGCCAGCCGCGGATGTTGCACACGACGTGCAGGCCATCGCGTTCGCCTGTCCAGCGTTCAGACGACGGTTGCTTGTCGTCGTATTCCGAGAGGTGCAGCCCGAGAACGTAGATGCCGCCGGGCTTGAGCGCATCAGCAACGCACTGCAAATGCGATCGCGCGGCGGTTTCGTCCGGCAGGTACTTGAATGTACTCACGAGGCAGTGGGCAATGTCAAACTTCCGATTGAAGTGAAAGTTCGCCATGTCGGCATTGCGCAGCGTCGCGTTCAGGTCGGCATCATGCACGCGCTGGCGAGCGAACTCCAGCATGCCGTCGGAGAGATCAATCCCTGTGACTCGGTAGCCACGCTGCGCCATGGCCGAGACGAGCCTGCCCGAGCCGCAGGCCGGTTCGAGCATCTGACTGCCGCGCGTTGCGCTATGCGCGCGCTGCACCTGTTCCAGGAACTCGGCCTCAGTCGGCGTGTCGGTATCGAAGATGATGTCGTAGTACAGCGCCTGGTCGTACCAGTCGAACGGTTGATAGGTCACCATGATCAGCGAAGCCGCCTCATCCGGAAGACCCATCGTCCATAGTCGAGCACGGCTTGACGGCGTGCCCGAGCGTTGGGCCAGCGGGCAGGATCAGAACCGAACGCAGTCTCCTTCCGCCATCGCCAGTAGGGGCCGTTCATCTGAAATCCAGTTCGGGCCGCAAGGCTCGCCAATGCCCACAGCCCACCCAAGGTGTCAAACATCCGTCCGATCATGCTCGAATGACCAAGTCGCTGGAATATGCACCGCCACGCACGCGTTCACTAGTCGAACCGTATAGTTCGACCGCCGACCAAGGCAAGCACAACATCCGGATTTGATTGAGTGGGGAAAGCAAAGGCATGAGTTTGATCGTCGACACAAGCACACATTCCAACATCACAGGTGCTGACGGATGACGACGCTTTCTCTGCCCGTGGCTAATAACCAGCAGTTCCGCCTGCACTTCGAGACTGAACTGCGCGCCGCAGACACGATCAGCACCCTGCAGATCAACATCGGCTATGTTTGCAATCTGGCGTGCCGCCACTGTCATGTCGAGTCGTCGCCGGCCCGCACCGGCGAAGATGAGAACATGTCCGAGCACACTGCCCGCCGCGTCGTTGACTGGGTTCTCAGAAACCCGTCGATCAAGACTGTGGACTTCACCGGCGGCAGCCCGGAGATGAACCCCAACTTCACGTGGATGGCGCGCGAACTGCACGCTGCGGGCATGCACCTGATCGACCGCTGCAATCCCACGATCATCACACACGTGGACCGCAAGACGGGCAGATCGTTCGAGTGGATCCCCGAGTTCCTTGCCGAACAACGATTTGAAGTGGTTGCGTCCATGCCTTGTTATCTGGAGGAGAACGTCAACTTCCAGCGGGGCAGCAGAGCGTATGACAACTCGGTTGAGGGTCTCCGACGGCTCAACGACGCTGGCTACGGCACCGACCCCGCGCTTCGGCTCAACCTGGTGTTCAACCCCAATGGACCGCACCTGCCTCCGCCGCAGGAATCGCTGGAGGACGACTATCGCCGCGAGCTTGATCATCGCTTCGGGCTGGTGTTCAACGAGTTGTGGACGATTACGAACATGCCCATCAAGCGCTGGCGACATGAACTCGAGCGCGATGGCCAGCTTGAAGACTACATGTCTCTGCTTGTGAGCGCGTACAACCCCGCCACAATCGGCGGGCTCATGTGCCGACATCAGATCAGTATTGATCCACAAGGCCGCCTCTATGACTGCGACTTCAACCAGGCGGTCGATATGCAGACCCCCGGTTTGCATGGCAGTTTCCTCTGGGACTACACCGCCAGCGACCTTGCACAACGGGTGATTGCAACGGATGACCACTGCTATGGATGCACCGCCGGTGCGGGCAGCAGTTGCGGCGGCGCGCTGACATGAGAGCAACAGCACGCTGACATCCACGGTGGACAACTCACTTTTTTCTTGAACGATGACTTGCAACGTGCTTACAGTACGCGCAGGATATACGTGGACGCGCACTCTGCGAGTCCGACAACAGTGCATTGAGCAGACGCCGATTGTGCAACTCCGACCGATCGGCGTCTGTTGTTTTTGCTGCTGGGTGCTGCACGACACAACCGCTCCTTCGCTGTGGAGTGCTTTCATCCACCGCGGGTATCGGTCCGCTGGTGCGCCGGGCAGCCTCCCGCTACGCTGTTGCCATGATCAGCCGCATCACTGGCGAACTTGCAGATATCCACAACGGCCGGGCCTATCTCACGTGCGAACATCTCGGCTATGAGGTGCTGCTGCCTGCATGCGATGTGCCGCGGCTTGCGACCATGGTCGGCGCGCCCGTCACCCTCCACACGCTGCACTACATGGAAGGCCAGGGGCAGGGCACCGCGTTTACTCCGCGGCTGATCGGATTCGAGTCGCGCGAAGCACTCGACTTCTTCGAGCTGTTCACCACCGTCAAAGGTATGGGCAACCGCAAGGCGTTGCGTGCACTGGAACTGCCGTTCGGCAGAGTCGCGCAGGCCATTGCAGAACGTGATACCGATCTGCTCAAGTCATTGCCCGAGATCGGCAAACGCACCGCGGAGACGATCGTCGCGGAACTCAATGGCAAGGTGGACCGCTTCATCGAGATCAAACCGCCAGGCGTCCGTGGCGATGGTGATTCGCCCGAACCCACCATCAACCAGTCGCAGCGTGATGCGATCGCCATGCTCGTGCAACTTGGTGAGTCAAAGCTGGATGCGACGCGCCTCGTGGAGCGGGTGATTGCCGCAGACCCGAAACTGGAATCGCCTGAAGATATTCTCGCCGCGGCGTATCGCTTGAAGGCCACGCCGGCATGACTGACGGCTACAGTCTGCCATGCGTTATGCGATGATCATGGCGGGTGGTGCGGGCACACGGCTGTGGCCGATGAGCCGCGCCGACACGCCCAAACAACTCCTGCCGTTCATCAACGGTCGGTCACTGCTGGAGATTGCAGGCAGCCGACTCGACGGCCTCGTGCCGACCGAGCGCCAGTACATCTGCACCGCTGAGCGGTTTCGACCGCTGTTGCGCGAGCGTCTGCCGGCGATCGGCGATGAGCAGATTCTCGGCGAACCGATGGGGCGCGATACGATGAATGCCGTCGGCCTCACCGCTGCCATCCTTCAGCAGCACGATGCGGATGCGATCTTTGCGGTTCTCACAGCGGACCACATCATCGAGCCGGTCGAGACTTTCCACGCCTGCCTGACGCGCGGGTTTGAACTCGTCGAGCAGGATGCATCGCGCTTTGTCACGTTCGCGATCACGCCGACGTTTCCCGCGACCGGTTACGGCTACGTGCAGCCCGGTGCTCCGATCGAATCGGTCGATAACGCGCATGTGGTCGACCGCTTCGTCGAGAAACCGCCCACGGAACAGGCGGCCCAGCACCTGATCGACGCCGGCGCTGCGTGGAACTCAGGCATGTTCATCTTCCACGCTCAGACGATGATGGATGCGATCGAAAAGTACGAGCCGCAATGCGCTGCCGGGCTTCGCGAGATCGCATCCGGCTGGGTTCGCGCCGATCGGGCTGCCCTGCTCGGCCGCATTTATCCGACGCTGAAAAAAGTCAGCATCGACCACGGCATCATGGAGCGCGCCTCGAATGATCCCGACAAGCCGTTCACGATCTGTAGCGTGGCGATGAATGTCTCATGGCTGGATGTGGGCAGTTGGACTGCCTTCGCGCAAACACTGGCCGCGGACGAGCACGGCAATCGTGCGATGTGCTCACTCGTCGCGCAGCAGGCGTCGGGCATCACGGCCGTGGCTGATGATCCGCATCACACGATTGCCGTTCTCGGTTGCGAGAATCTGATCGTCGTGCGCACAGCTGATGCGACGTTCGTTGCGCCCAACACTGCCGAGGCATCGCAGCAGATGAAGAAACTGGTCGAGCAGTTGCCGGAGGCGCTGCGCTGAGCGCAGAGCGATGCGATACCTTGCGATCGATCTTGGCGACAAGCGCACCGGAATCGCGACCGGCAACGATCTCACCGGCATGGTCGCGCCGGTGGCAACACTCGAGGTCCCGCGTGGCGAAGCACTGATCACAGCCCTCGCAACGCTGATCGAAGAACACAACCCGGATCGCGTGATCCTGGGCCTGCCGCTCAACATGGACGGCACAGAGGGCCCGCGCGCGAAGCTCGTCCGGGAGTTTGCCAAGCAGCTCGCCAACGCCACGCCCGTCGAGGTCATCTGCCATGATGAACGGTTGAGCAGTTTCGAGGCAGACCAGGCCATGGCGCAATCCGGCAGGACACACAAACAGAAGAAGCGCCTGCGTGATGCGCTCGCTGCCGCTGCGATCTTGCGCGACTACCTCGAAGCAAACACCGGACTCAATCAGTAACGCAGCATGCCGCGCGCATCGGTGATGTCGCACGAGTGTTCGCCGTCGCTGAACTCGATGTGCCCGCTCGGGCCGAGCAGCAGTTCCGATCGTCGATAGTCGAAATCGGCTGGCAGGACATCGGCAATCTCAACACGATTCCAGGGGATGACCCGCACGCTCTGCTCTGCCACACGCACATCGGTGAGTTTGTTGACCGATCGGCCGTACGACAATGCCTGGCAGTCCATCTCGATGCAGACAGTCGTCATTCGCAGGACACGGCCGATGAGCAGATGCGTGTGTGCCTCAGGGTAAGGCTTGACGCACCGCACCTTCCAGATGTCAGATGTACACACCTCAACCGCTGCCGTGGGCATCGATTCCAACTGGACAGCATCAGGAAGTGTGGTTGTTGGTGCGTGCATGCGGCATCCTGCCTCGATTTATGACTGGAAATCCCCCAACACAATACAAGCAGCGTACCCTTGGCCCGTTCAGAACCAGTTCAAGGTTGTTTGGGCTATGGCCAACACTCGGCTTACAGATAACGTGAAATCGCAGGCTAACGGGCGGACTGCGGCACTTGCGCAGATTGCCGAACGGGCCCGACGGTTTCCGCACTTCGATCCGGCGACGGCGAAGCCGGTCTCGAGTGATCTGCCCGCGCAGGAGCGCACGCTCGCTCACGCGATCGAGCAGGCCGCAGCCCGGCACTGGCTGACGCTCGTTCATTTGATCGAGCCGCATCTGCGACAACCGTGGGAGCAACTCGAACCGGCCATGCAGGCGGCGATTCTCGGCGGGGCAGCGCAACTGATCTACCTCGATCGTGTCCCCGACCATGCCGCGATCAGCGAAACGGTGCAGTGGGCGAAGACCACGATCCGCCCAGGCGCGGGCAAGATGGCCAACGCCGTGCTGCGTCGCTTGGCCGAGTCGTGTACGGGCGTTCAGGACGACTTCGATCGGACAGCGAGGGATCAGCTTCCATTGCCGGACGGCGGCGCGGCCCGGCTCGCGTGCGATGCCTTTCCGGATGACCCGCTCGATCGCATTGCTCAGCAGACCGGACATCGCGTGTGGATGATCCGGCGATGGGCGCAGCAGCATGGCTCAGCTGCCTCCATCAACCTCGCGCTGCACGACCTCTTGCAGCCGCCTGTCATCATCACGGGCGATGCGGACGCCAACCCACCAGTGGCTGCAGTCACGGCACATGAGCGGCCGCACTTCTTCATCGTGAATGATCACAGCTCTCTGCGCGATGCGCCGCTCGGCGGTTCGCATGCCTGGCGGGTGCAGGATCCCGGCACTGCGGAGGCAGTCGGGCTGACACGCGGCCTCTCGCCGGGTGTGATCGTCGACTACTGCGCGGGGCGCGGCACGAAGACGCATCAACTGCTCGCCATGCACCCGCAGTCGCACGTTATCGCGACGGATGTGAACGATCATCGCCGGGCAGACTTGCGCGCGGCGTTCGCACCTGTCGACCGCGTCACAATCGTTGAGCCCCGTGAGATCATCAATCATGCCGGCACGGCTGGCCTGCTCGTGCTTGATGTGCCATGTTCGAACAGTGGCGTGCTGGCCCGGCGTGTGGAGGCCCGCTATCGAGTGCGTGAGCAGGATGTCGACGAACTCGTCTCGGCTCAGCGACAGGTGATCGCAGACGCATTGCCGCTGCTCGCGCCCGCCGGGCACCTGCTGTACGCAACGTGCAGCATCGACGAAACAGAGAACCAGCAGCAGGCACGGTGGATCAACCACTGGCACCGGATGCCGATCAAAGCTGAGGTGGCAACCATGCCTCGCGGGCTGCCGGGCGAGCAACCCTCTGGATATTGCGACGGCGGCTACGCTGCACTGCTTTCGGGCCGAGAATGAGAATCCATCGGGCATATTCTTCTCCGCTCACACAGATGTCATCGGAGCGTTAGAATGCCCGGTTTGTCTGGCCGCGACGTCACTGCAATGGATGAAGTCTCACACTGCCATGAACCTGCTTGACATTCTCAAGCCATCGACCGTGAAAGTCCCGCTGAAGGCGACCGCAAAGCGCGATGCCATCAACGAGTTGATCGATCTGCTCGCCATGCAGGATCTCGTCAGGGATGCGGCCGATCTGAAACGCGTCGTGTGGGAACGCGAATCGCAGCGAAGCACCGGCATCGGCGAAGGATTGGCCATCCCGCATGGCAAGACTTCCTCGCTTGAACACTTGCTCATCGCGATGGGCAGGCCGGCTGAACCGCTGCCGTTCGATTCGATCGACGACAAGCCCGTCAAGTTGATCGTGCTGCTCGTTTCTCCGCCAAACAAAACCGCGGAACACATTCAGGCGCTGGGCAAAATCAGCCGGTTGATGGCTGATCCGGACTTCCGCTCCGTGGCGTACGCAGTGGAGTCTGCGGAAGAGCTCTACGACTTGTTCAAGAAGAAGGCACAGTAGAGAACTCACTCGCCTTCGCTGCGCAGTTCATTGGCAATGTCCAGGTGATGGCGCGCTTCTTCAGGTCGATCGAGGGCACGCAGCAACCGCGCCAGCGCGCGATGCAACTGCTCGGATTGGTCCCTGTCCACCGCGACAATGCCGGCTTGCAACGCATCCTCCGCCTGCCCGGGTTGGCCGCTGGCAAGCAGCGCATCTGCAAGGTGGCGATACGCGCCCGGGCTGGATGGATCGATCTCAATCGTCCGGCGCGTGACTGCGATCGCATTCTGATAGTCGCCAACCTGCAACTGGAGGATGGACAGCCAGCGCATCGTGTGGAGATTCTCCGGGAATGCCTCCAGCCGCTGCTTGCAGATTTCCATCACTGCGCGCTCATATCCTTCGCTTGCCGCCCACTGCACGAGGCGATCGAGAAAGCTCGCGAGTTCTTCTTCGCGTGTGAGCACATCCTCGGCGAACGCCAGCAGGCCTTCATGATCGCGCGTTTGAAGAACCTGCAATCGGCCGATGCACAAGCCCGGCAGCGGGCCACTACGTTCGATGGCATCGACCAGTACATCGTCAGCCGATTCGAAGTCAAGCAGTGTTGCGTGCATCCACGCTCGGCTGAGATCGAGTTCAGCCTGATCCGTCGCGAGCAGCCCGATGCCGCCGTTGCCGATCGACGATGCAAAACGATACAGGCCCAGTGCCGACCAGGCGTGTTCCTGGAGATCGGCCGGGAGCGTCATCGGATGTTCGGAGAAGACCCGCGCGGGGGACACGCGTACCTTTGCCTCATGGTACCTCGCCAGGCCCTTGGCGCTGCGTACAACCGCGCTGTGCGCACAGAGCAGCGCGGTGATCACGGCGATCATCGTAAAAATCCAGCCGGATCGCGATATGCAGCCATCGCGCTTGAACTGGAACTTGTGCAAGCGCACGTTGTTGTCGCGAAGCAGTCGCCAGGCTTTGTAGAAGATGAACGTAGCACAGCCGGCAACACCTGCGGCCATCAGCATCGGTATCATGCCGGCTCCATACACACCGCGTGTGCCGAAGAAGCAGATAGCAAAGATGACCGCAAAGCTGATTTCTTCCGACCAGGACATATCAAAGATGCGTCGTGGCGGCGTCTCGACACGGGGCTTGCCTGCCGCGGGCGCACCAAAGCCGAAGTACAATGCATCGTTCGGGCACACGCTCACGCAGTCCATGCATTTCATGCATCCCGGGTCGACCACCATTCCGTAGGTGTTGACCTCTTCGCTGACGCGCACGTTCGATGTGCATACCGCGGTGCAGTGGCCGCACTGCTCGCAATCGTCTGTGACGCGAATCCGCCCGACTGCCAGTGTGTCCAGCGGCGCAAAGAACCCGCCGTACGGGCAGCCGTATGTGCAGAATCCCTTCGCGCCCAGCAGGTACACGCAGCCAAACCCGCAGATTGCAAGGAACGGAATCGCCACCGCGACGCCGGCAAACGTCTGCCAGAAGTCGTCGGTTGTCAGTTCGACGCGCGGCTCCCACGCAGGAAGGTTGGTCCGCGGAAGGTGAATTCCGCCAATCGCGAACATCTCTCGATAACTTGTGACAATCCAGTTGCTCTCGCCAAGGTCGCTGCCGAGCCTCGCATCCAGCGGCACCACACCCCAGCGGTAGACCGCGGGCCAGATGAACATGTACAGCGCCAGCAGCAGCGGCACATAGATGAGCAGCCGCGATCGAAACGGCTTGGGCCGTATGCCACATTTCTTCATGACCCAGCCGCACAGGTCCTGGAGCAGCACAAGATGGCACATCCAGCCGCACATCCACCGGCCGAAGATAAGCGTGCTGAGCAGAGCCAGTGCAAAGAAGATCAGCCCCACATTGATGACGCCATCGCTGACGAACTGCATCGACTCTGACGGCTCGATGGGCGTCGTTGTCCGCCCGGTGATCAGCCACTGCACGATGTGGGCGATCAGCAGAACCTGGATCGTGCCGAGTACCCAGGCTCTGCGGCGGGACATGCGACTTTGCCGGATGCCTGCTGGACGCGTCTCATCGTCGCCGGCAATGGGCAGCGCAACCGATCGCTGCGGCTTGATGGTGCGTTGCCTCGAGGATTTTCTCGCGTTGCGTGCCATTCAGTGGGAGCCATCGGCGATTTCAGGCGGGCGCGCCAGCGTCAGGCGGCAGGTACGCGCGTATCGACTACGATACGGGCGTCCTCCGAGGAACAGCCACCATGCTGACGACGCGATCTCGCACTGCTACGTTGCTCGCCGCTGCCACGTTCATCGTGATGACCATTATGTGCACAAGTGTGTACTGGCAAATCGAGCAGCATGAGCAGGGGCTCATCCAAAGCCAGACCCAGCTTACGGCTGACCAGATTGCCATCCGGATGGAAGAGTTCTTCCAGACTCGGCTGGCCAGCGCCCATTCGGTTCGTGATGAACTCTCCTCCGGGCGCATCGCATCACAGGATGCATTCGTCGATCGTGTTGTGACCATTACGGCGAACTTCCCCGGTTTGCAGGCCATCAACTGGGTTGACGACGAGGGTGTCATTCAATGGGTCGCGCCTGTCGAGCCAAACCTTGACGCGCAGGGGAAGAGCGTGCTCGACTCCGATGCAGCCAGGCCGTACCTGCGCGAGGCGATGGAAACCGGCGACACCCGTGTCACCAGACACCTGCAACTGCTGCAGGGCGGTGTCGGTTTTGCGACGTACATTCCCGTTCCCGACGGTCCACAGTCGACCGGGGGGTTCGTGAATCTCGTGGCGCGCATTCAGCCCATGCTCAATGTCTGCCTCGCGCGCGGCGTCAGCGATGACTTCAACGTGCTGATCATGCAGGGCGGGGCCATCATTTACGCCACGTCTGATCAGGATGTCCGACAGCTCCCGTATCGCACCGTTGCCACCAGCACCCTTCTGAACCAACGGTGGGAATTGCATATTGCGCCCCAGCCGCATCTTATCGCGGCGGGATCAACGATGATCAACGAAGTGGCGTTTGTGCTTGCAATCCTGATCACCGCCGCCGGCAGTTGGATCATGCGCAGCATGCTGATCGCACGCAGCACCTTGCGCGAGCGCGATGAACAGATCGCCTCCATCGTGGATCGCATGCCAGGCGTCGCGTACTCGTACGTGTATTCAGAGGAGACCGGCGAACGCACGGCCGTGTACTTCAGCGATCTTGTGCGGCTGCTCGGCCCGAAGACCGCAGCAGAAGTTGGTGATGATCCCAACAGGTGGATCGCACTGAATCACCCGGACGATGATGTTGCCCGCAGGCAGAAAGCGATCGCCGCGATGAACGGTGACTCGGATGTCGCCATTGAAACGCGTATGCGGACCGATGATGGCTACAAATGGATGCTCTCGCTTGGCCGCGTTGATGCGATTGGTGGCGGCCTCTACCGCTGCCACGGCCTGATGCTCGATGTGGATGAACGCAAGCGCGCCGACGAAGCATTGCGACGATCTGAAGAACTGCAAAGCGCGATCATGCGCAGCACGCCGGATTACATGCTCCTGCTCGACCTCGATGGCACGATTCAGTTCGTGAATCACACCGTCCCTGAACTGAGTGTTGAGCAGGTACTTGGTCGACCCATCTTCGACTTCATTGCGGAATATGACCATGCACGGGTTCGGCACGTGATTGCCAGGGCGATGACCACGCGAGAGCCGCAGACCTACGAAACAACGGCCACGTTTGGCGACGGGCCGCCACGCACTTTTCAATCGATCATCGGGCCGGTCATCGAGGAAGGCGAGGTTGCCTCGCTCGTCGAGGTCACGCGCGATGTAACCGAGCATCGAAAAATAACACAGCGCCTCTGGGAACATGAACAACTGCTCGAACAGGCTGCGGCAATTGGTAACATCGGCAGTTGGAAGTCTGACCTGAGCGGCGAGCCCGGGGGCATCACGTGGTCGGACCCGTGCTACACAATTTTCGGGATCGAACCCGGCACGTTCGATGGCCTGCACGAAACCTTCATACAGTTCGTGCATCCGGATGATCGCGATGAAATCAGGATGGCGCTTGACCAGTGCATCGAGCAGAAAACATCGTACAGCGTCGACCACCGGATCATTCGGCACGATGGCAGCGTTCGCTGGCTGCACGAACAGGCTGAGCCGATCTGCGCTGATGATGGTTCGGTTGTGGGGCTGATCGGCCTCTGCCAGGACATCACCGAACGGCGCAGGTCGCAGGAAGCGCTGCAGATGGTCGCAGAGGCGGTGTCATCGGAGGTGGGCGACGCGTTCTTCACGCGGCTCGCTGTCACGCTCGCCGATGTACTGCAGACATCGCACGCGTTCGTCGGGCGTCTGAGCGACGATGATCCGAACATGATCGAGACGCTCGCAGTGTGTGAGAACGGTTCGATCAGGGCCAACTTCACCTACTCGCTTGATCAGACTCCCTGTGCCGAGGTCGTACAACAAGAACTGTGTATGTACGCTGATCGTGTTCAGTCGAGGTTCCCGAACGATGCCTTGCTCAAGGAGCTTGGGGCTGAGGGATACGCGGGCGCGCCGCTGCCTGATTCATCAGGACAGACGATCGGCCTGCTTGTTGTGATCGACAAGTCGCCGATCGAGAACCCCGATCTTGTGCGATCGCTGCTGCGTGTGATGGGTACCCGTGCTGCCAACGAACTGGAGCGCACAAAGCACGTGCGATTGCTCGAACAAAGCGACGAGCGGTACCGCGCGTTTGTTGAGGGTGCTTCGGATTCGGTGTGGCGTTTCACGTTTGACCCGCCGATTGATACGACGCTCCCGCCAGCCGAGCAGGCAAGGCTCATCTATGAGCGGGGGATTCTTGAGGAGTGCAATGACGTCTGTGCCGAGCGTTACGGGGCCGATATCGCGGCGGATGTCATCGGCCGACGCCTCAGCGACCTTCGCCCCCAACCCGAGCCAACGTTTCTGGCGTTCCTTGAGAGTTTCATACGCGATGGATATCGCACGCAGGATCGCGAAGTTACGGAAAGGGACAGCCGAGGTGTCGATCGCGTGTCCGTGCACAACTCGCATGGCGTGGTGAAAGGTGACCACCTGGCGTATGTATGGGGGACGCATCGTGACATCACGGAGAAACGCGTAGCTGAGCAGCGCCAGCAACTGATGATGCGCGAACTGGACCACCGCGTGAAGAACAACCTCGCAGCGGTGCTTTCGCTCGCACAGCAGAGCATTCGCGATGCGGACTCGTTCGAGCAGTTCGGGGCATCGTTCACGGGACGGATCGCAGCGATGTCGCGCACACATGAGGCACTGGCATCCACGAAATGGGATGGCGTGAACCTGCGGGCCATCGTGGAAATGTCGCTCGCGCCGTTCATTGCGGAGGAGAAGATCGCCCGATGGGTCGATGGCCCGCCGGTGGTCCTGCCCGCGCGTGCAGCGATGCCCGTCTGCCTCACCCTGCACGAACTGGCAACCAATGCGGCCAAGCATGGGGCGCTGCATTCATCGAACGGCACGTTGACCATTTGCTGGAAGATCGAAGATGAAGCTGTGCACCTGACCTGGCAGGAGCAGGGCCAGATCGACATGCACGGCAGACCCGAGGAGGGGCTCGGGATGCGGCTCATCCGCGGGCTTATCGCTCATGAGATTGCCGGGGATGTGAAAGTGGACTTTGCGCCGGAGGGTTTGTCGTGTATCCTGCGGATTCCTCTGACCGACTCCCGGCGTAGTAGCAAGGTCGCCTCGGTCGGAACGACCGCTGTTGGAGCAACCTGACACAGAACGGAGGGCGCGAGGATGGTCGCAGCCAGCCAGGGTTCAGTTGACGCAACACGAGACAGAGCCGACCAGCCGCGTGTGCTGATCGTCGAGGATAACTTCCTCGTCGCGTCAGATCTCGCGAGCACAGTGCGAGCGCTTGGCTACACCGTCATCGGGCCTGTCGCGAGTGTGGAGGATGGCGTCCGGCTTGTCGGCGAGCAGCCGGTGCACATGGCGATCCTCGACATCAATGTCACGGGCGGCAGCGTGCGGCCGGTCGCAGAGGAACTGCGTGATCGCAAGACACCGTTCGTGTTCATCACCGGCTACGCCAGTCCGGACCTCGACCCGGAAATGCTTCACTACGCCAAGCGCCTGCTCAAGCCCATCGATGCCCGCACGCTTGAGAGGGTGATTGAAGACGAACTTGGTCAGTCTTGAGCGGTCATTTGCTGTTACTGGATAACACATCGATCTGACGTGTTGTCGTTTCGTGCAACTCCCGCTGTCGCTGCAGCAACGCGCGGCCGGGCTCGTAGATATCCTCCGCCTCTGATTGCGTGACTGCTGGAATCCAACCCTCTTCAGAAAAACGCGTCCAGGTCGTGGCTCGACACGCGATCGAAACGAGTGCGTCAAGAATCCCCGCGTCCGCTTCCAGATACTTGATCCATACATCATCCAGCGCCTGGTGCTCCTGCGTGTGAGGTTGCACGAGGCGGAGCGTTGCGTTGTACCGCGCACGCATGGCATCCCGCGGCGCAAACACATGCGGAAGAGCCAATTGGAAAAACTCATCAACCGCTGCCTCCAAGGAGGGCATCGCTGCAACAACCGCATCCATCAATCGGCAGACGGCGATCGCCAGATCGCTCGCCAAGGTGTCCTTTATCACATGAATTTCTGCAACATCGGCGGGATCACCCTCATCCTCTGCCGCCCGCCTCGCAGCCAACTCCTGGAGAACGCTTGTCCGTTTGCGGAGCAGCGGAACGGCTGCCTCGTGGAACGCAAGCAACGGCTCCGTACATCGATGAACATCAGGCGTGGACATCGTGGACCCCATCACGAGATGACGCACGGGATCAACGGCAGCGACGCCCCGAAGCTGGCTCTCTCGATAGAGCGATGCTCGCTCAAGACACTGCTGAGCCATATCGAGGACAGACAGGTCACCTTCCGGCGCGTCAGGATCATCAAGAATCGCTCGCAAATCGGAGAGCACCCCCTCATTCGCACTGTGCACCGCTTCCAGATCAAGTTCGCCGCCTCGCACGTCGCGAAACACACTCGTTACGACGCGGTCGTAGTCCGCGATGAGTGTTCTCAACACCGCTTCATGGGACTCCCATGCACGCATCCGACTGCAGATCGTGTGCAGTTCCCGGACCGACAACCGCAACTGTGCATTCTCCGCTGTCATGCTCGCAACCGATCGCCGTGGATCGCGCTCGCGAGTTCCAGTCGCAATGGAGGAGGCGTTGTAGTACTCAACCAACTGCTCGGGAGCAACGCCTCCCGGCGCACCTTCGCACATGCTCATAACCCGACTGTGAAACGACTCAATAAACTCCCGGATGCTCCCCTGAATCCTCGGATCGCTCCAGTTCGGCCGCGGCATCAACGTACCGAACCAACGATCGACAATCTGATCATGCTCGCTCACGAGATCACGAAGCTGCGGAATCCACGTCGCAAACAACTCACGCTCAATCGCGGCACGGAACTCGGCCAGTTCGCTGTCTTCCGTTCGCAACATTTCCTGCACGGTCAGAAGCATAAAAAATAGCTGACTCGTCAGATCACGTCTCGCTTCGCCGTACAAATGCAGCAACTCTGTCGCTTCGATGGCAGGCAACTGCGACGCGGTCTCGAACGCCCACGCCCGGTTGTAATCATCGATGGCATTGGCCATTTCAAGACCGGGGCTCATTACCTCAAGCCATGTTGCACGACCTGCTGCACCTGCTTCCGCAATCAACATGACCCCGTGTTCATCAGCAAGCTTCTGCGTGAGACGCGCACGCTTCGCGCTTGCCACGCTTTCCAGTTCTCTCAATCGCCGATTCAAATGATCGCGATAGGCAACCCACATTTCGCTGGATATCCGTACCTCCGGTCCATCCGATTCATACACGATCCGATCCAGTTCGATCAACGGCTTCATTGAGATCCGCATGTATCGCCGAGCATACGCCATCCGTGCCGCTTCCCGCATCTGCAGAATGTGCGGCATTCTTGCGTGCTGCTGCTCACTGAGGATCGCGGCTGTCTGCGCGAGAAAGTCAAGCTCGCGTTCCTCAAGCCACTGGCATTCAAGACGATATCTGCTCTCCACATCGCGCCAATAGTTCACCCATCCTCGCAGCGTCGGAGCCGGCCGAGGCGGCTCTTTTATATGATCGGGAAGCTGCGTGGCACGTTCTCGATACGCTTCATACAAGAATGTAAGTCCGTGGCGCTGCGCCGGCGACAGCTCGAGGATCTGCTCAAGCACCGCCAGTTCCTCCACTCCGATCGGTTCGGGATGCGCTGGCTGCTGGGCCGCTGCTGCTTGCGTTATGTGGATCGCAACAGCAATGACGATGACATGCAAGATCGGCATCAGACCTACTCCATAATCAAGGCATATCCGGAACAGCGATTTGCGAACGTCGAAGAGTCAAGCAACTGGATCAGGTTCTCGCCGAGCGGATCCAGCACCTTCACGAGACCATCAGTTGATTCAAGGACACAGACAAAGTGTCCATCAGTCTTGCCACCGGAGAGATGAACAATTGCTGGAGCAGGCAGTGATGACAATTCGCCCGGCTGCACGTGGACTGCCCGTGCGCGCATTCCAATCGTGGAGCATACATCACTCAAATCCTGCAGACTCAGTTGGCCGTTCTGCTCGCGCGCTGCGGCGGCTTCGAGGGCAGCGTCGCTATCTGCTCCCTGTTGTTCCGCGAGAACAGCCACACACAGTGCACCGCATGAAGGAACACGATTCCGCTGGCCGCTCCCCCTGCGGGATGACATCACCAGGTCTTGAAGTCTGTGATCGGCATCTGTGATGCGCAGGTCAGGGTCGTAGGTATAAAGGATCGGCGGGAAGAGCCGTTCATCTCGAATGAAATCGCCCCGCTCCCGGTCAATGGCCAAGTGAGGGTGAGCGGTGAGCCACCGGAACGACCTCAGTGTAAACTGCTGGGTATAGTCACGTCGCGCTGGCGAACGGATTCCGGTTCCATCTTTGAGATGAGATACCGTAACGCTCTCTGGAATCGCCATCGCTCCGTCGATTAGCGCGGGCACGCGATGATAGTGAACGCGAGAACCATCACCGAGCTCGTATTCCAACTCGGTGACCATGTAAGATCCACCGGGCGAAAGTGATGCACTGACCTCATTGGCGTGTGCTCCATCGAACACGACGTCGATTCGACCTTCCCTTCGGCTGCAATGGCGGACTGGTCCCGGCTGGACCGGCAGGTACGAGCTGAACAGGAAAGTCTCAAGAACATCGAACTGCAGCCAGTCCGGCTCGAAGATACGAACCTGCCGAGGTTCCGTGTCCAGGCGGATGATCTCCAACGAATCCTGCGTGCGGACCGTTGCGGTTTGACGATCGCCAAGTTCCCGATGAATCCGCATCGGTGCGCCAAGGTCAGGCACGTCGAACGTGCGTGATTCACAGACGGGAGCTTCAATAATGCACCAAAGACCATCATGGTAGACGACGGTGAGTGCACGTTGCGTCTCGTGAATGGCGCCAAGATCCCAGACGACAGCGGCGACGTTGTCGATCAGGCGCTGAGCAACATCGGCCATGTGAGCATGATCATTCAGCGTCATGATCACCGCATCCGCTATGGCTTTCCTCAGAGCTTCATCTGAAAGTATTGGTTGCGTTACCCGTCGACTGATGACCTCCATCTCAAAGCTTGAGGCAACCAGAGTATCGCGTAAATTCTGCGACTGCTTGATCGCGTCCAGACATTCATCGGATTGACCCAACGATGCAGCACAAGTCGTCAGGGCGGACAAGATTGCATACGTGCATGCTCGCATTGCGTGCATCCGACAAGAAGTGCGCCGCACCGCAGTCAGGCGGTGGGCGGCGCAGAATCATCGACCACGAATACGCAGAGAAGCGTGCGGGTCACTGCGTGCAATCCAGACATTCCAATGCTGGTGGCCCCTGTTGATATGGCGAGCCGCCCGCAACGCAGACACCTGGCCAGCCGCCCGGGAGGCAGTCGATGCAGGTCTGGTTCCATTGTTGGTATTCATAAGTACCTTCACACTGGAGTTTCGGGGGCCCCTGTCCGGAGATGCAGTCCTTCGAGAGATGTTCCCAACAGTGAGTGATGCATGCCACCCCTCCACTGCAGTTCATGGGATCCTCCTCAGGCTGGGTCACAGTGCAGTAGTCGGGACATCCAGCCCCCACAATCGCACGCGCCTCATTGCAATCAACCAAACGATAGGTTCCATCTGCGCGTGACGTCGTAGAAACAACGAGCAGTATCGCGCATACGATAACGATCGGGAGCAAGTACTTCATTCCAGAGACTCCAAAGAGCATTCGAGTTTGTGCAGCAAATCGCGCTACTTCGATCGCGAGTGATCGGCTCGGAGGAGATCTCGCCCCCCCCCCTGTCGTTCCTCGAGACAATCGGCACCAGGCGAGGCCGAGATTCGAACGTCGACAGCGAGCAAAGATTGGAGATTCTGTACAAAGCACAGTGAGATGAGTGATACCGGATGCTTGAAAGATTGTCAATGACAAAACCAGAAAACAGCCCTCCGCGGGGGAGGGCTGTTGTCGTGGTGATTTTGCCGGTCCGGAATCGCCTGAGGAAAGAACGAGCCCACGACGGATGTGCGCTTCGCTGATTTGCGCCGGCGGCGGTCACGTTCGCCCATCAATTTGATTGCTTGGCTTACTTGCGTAGGCCAGCAATGATGCCATAGAGACATGGCAGAGAGCCAATCGCTCCCGCGACAACCGTGCCTGCAACCAGGCCTAGATTGGCAAAGAGACCCGAGAAGAAAAATACGGCTAGCAGTACGGCCGAGAACAGAAGCAACCAGAGCAAACGGATCATCGCATGCTGAAAGAAGGCCATGTCGGCATCGGTGTTTTCAGTTTTCATCTGCAAACTCCTGTCAGTTCCGATATTCCGCAGGCGGAGGATAGCAACCATTTTCCTGCAGATCGCGGATGTACTGCGCATGTGCGTCAGCTATGCACGCTGCTCGCAGGGCGGCGGCACCGATGAGACAGACAACAAATGCGGCCAAACCAAGCATCGAGCACCCGATGAGGCAACCCTTCACCGTGAACGTGCTGGGCACAAGAGTCTTCACGCACGTGGCAAAGCAACCAGCTATCCCACCGCCGAGACCAATTAGGCATGCAGTGATTGCCGCCAGATGATGATACATGCAGGATTTCAAGCTCCATTGCAACATGGCATAGAAGGCGCAACACTCGACACCGTTGTTACCGATCCAACTCGGGTCTACGCACATCGGAGTCGGCGAATCCGGATCGAAGTCCTGCGCTTCACGCATTTCATCAACTTTATCTTCGGCTTCTGCGATAGTGCCATGTCGCGACGCCACGTGAATCTGAGTCGATTCAACCGGTTCAATCTCGTGGTTGACATACTCGACTGTAGTTGTGACTTGCAAGCCAACCACGGCAATGGGCGTCTCTCCGGGCGCGGTCATTGTACCTGCGACGAGCGAGCCGCTGTAGCCGATTGTTCCAAAGTACACCGGATCGGTCTCTGTGACGAAGGTCTCAACATCCGACGTGACGAACAACTCATCACTCAAGGTCCAAGTGCCCGAGCCATCCGGTGTCTCGAGTGAGTCAGGATCGGTCCATACAGAGATGTCGCCGGAGCCGTTAACGTCAATGTTCGTCAGTTCGACAAGCGCCTCGCTCGTGATGTCGAAAAGATCTTTGATTGTCGTCCCGTGAGCGGATGTCTTATAGATCTCGGGCGGTTCATTCGGGATTACAGGAAGCGGGTCTGCTGATGTTGGCATCGTCAGGAACTGTGTCCCAACAATCCAAGTTGTAATTGCCATAAAACTGGTGGAGAAGCCAAGATTGAACAACGAACGTCGTAACATTTGCGTACGCTCCTTCACGCAGAGGCAACGTACGTTGCCCTGCTCGATAATATGTATTGCAGATTTGCTGGAGTTTGCCTTTCGCCGATCAAGCCGGGGCGGAAAGGAGGCCCCCGGCACGGCGGCACGGCGGCGAAATGCTAGGATTCTTCACCCCTGAAACAACATGCATCTGGGCAGGTCCTCCGAATCAGCAGAGACAGTACCTGAATGAGTCTCGCTCGGCAAGTCACGTCCGCTGCGGCACACATCGGTGGCAGAGATCGCTTGTGATAGTTGCAGAACCTGATGTCCTGTGAAGCGCGCGGCAACGAGAAAACAGCCCTCCGCATGGGAGGGCTGTCGTTGTTGTTGGAATCAGTCGTGCGATCGGCAATCAGTTGCGTGACACCGCCGGGTCTTCTTCTGCCGGCTGGTCGGCAGGATCCTGGTTTGATTCTTCGAAGGCGGTACGGATTTTCTCCAGCGCCTTGTTCTGAATCTGCCGCACGCGTTCCTTGGTCACACCGATGATCTGGCCAACCTGCTCAAGCGTGAGCGGCGACGCCTTCTCGTCCGCATCGATGCCGAAGCGGTGGTGAATAACCGTGCGTTCGACATCGGTGAGTTCCGCATCGTTGTTCATCACGATGTGACGAACTTCATCTGCAGACTCGACTTCGTGCGTTCGGCGAACCGTTTCGAGATGGTTCGACTTCTCGAGCGCCGGGTCAAAATCCGTCGGAAAGCGCTGACGATACTTGCTGAGTTTCACACCCTGCCGGCTGAACGCCTTGAGGATCGCCCGGCAGGCATAGGTCGAGAACTTGAAGCCGCGATCGCAGTCGAACTTGTCAACCGAGCGGAGCAGCGCCATGTTGCCTTCGCTGACAAGGTCGGCAAAGTCGACCTCGCTCATGCGAGTCCGCTTGGCCATGGCCAGCACCAGCGCGAGATTGGTCTCGGCGATCTGCTCACGAAACTTCTGTGCGATGCGGTACCATCGCAGGATTTCGCGTGCCTGTGTTTCGTCCGGCTGACGCGAGCCGATCTCATCCTGCAACTCAGCAATGCGATAGCGAGCGTAGTTGTATTGAAGGAACAACACGCGCTCCTGCGCTGCCGTCAGCAGGACTGTCCCCGAATCACGCAGCGAGCCCTGTCGATCGCGGGCGCCTTGGGCTGTCAGGTCGTCCATCAGCGGGCGATACCACGTGACATCCGGGCGACGGATCGGGTCCGGCTCATCGTAAATTTCCCGCTCTGCGTCCTCGGTGTAGAAGGACTCAGAGTTGATGTAGTCCATCGGCTTCTCGAGAATGAACTGGACGATCTCCCGTTCGCGCGAGGACAGGCCCGACTCAGACGACCGCCGCGCCGTCTTTTTGCGTACGATCGTCTCTTCGCGCTGGCGAAGCCGATCGAGCGGCGAGTTGGTTGGAATCATGGCCTGGTTCATCATCATGCTGCCTCTTGGGACCCTGCCGGGTCCGCGTTTCGTGGAGACATGCCTCCCGCATGCCGTCATGTATAAGACTCCACCCGGTGACATCTTGTTCACCGAAATCGCCGCATTTCCCGGACGATCGTCGGAGTTTCATTGTGCCTTGCCGCTCGTGCCATCGGTTGACAGGCCGATTTTGCGGCAAAGTTGCTAGAATCGTTCTAAGAACGACGCCTGTTTCTGCCTTTTATTACGCTCAAACCCCGCGGGGTATTCACCCATCCTAGCAAAACGGCCGGAAATAGGGACACGTGTCTCAGGATTCTCTGAGATTCCGTCGCAATCGAGTTTGGTGTCCGTCTGGGTAAAATCGCCTATTCTGGCGCCCCACCGCTCATGTCGTACACCCACTGGTCGACTGCCCGGTCGAAATCCTGCAAATCTCCAGACGCGAAAAACAGCCCGAGCTCCCGCTCGGCAGCTTCGGGGCTGTCTGACCCGTGAATCAGATTGAAGCTGTTCGATACGCCGAAGTCGCCGCGGATCGTGCCCGGGTCGGCATTTGAGCCGAACGTCGCCCCCATGAGCTTTCGGCTGATGGCGATCGCCCCGACACCTCGCAGAGCCAGCACGACCACGGGCGAGCTGGTCATAAATCGCACCAGCCCGTCGTAGAACGGCTTGCCCTGGTGCGACTCATAGTGCTTCGCCGCGAGATCCTGACTGATCGTCATCATCTTGCAACCGACAATCTGAAGACCCTTCTGCTCGAAGCGGCTGATGATCCGGCCGCACAGACCACGCTGGACAGCATCGGGTTTGAGAATGATCAGTGTCGTTTCCACGGCAGACTCCGGCTGAAAGAGGGTTCATTCCGAACGGGCTGGAGCATATCGCCCGCCGCCGCGGCAATCCACACCCCGCGAGTGGCAAGCGGCGCGACAACCGTGCCGATCGGTCAGTGCATTGCCTGCCGTCGCAGGCCGGATGTTCCGCACAAACGCGGCCCTGCGGAGTATCGTCCTGCTCAACCCCTGGAGGGCGGGAGTGCGCCACTGGCCATGGATCAATGATCAAGTACATCGGCTCCAAGCGAACGCTGCTGCCGACCATCACGCGGATCGTGCAATCGCTGCCTGAAGTGCGCAGCGTCATCGATTTCTTCTCCGGCACCTCGCGTGTCGGCCACGCGCTGAAGAAATGCGGCTACCAGGTGCATTCCAACGATCTGCTCTCCTACGCCCACGTGCTGGCGAGGTGCTATGTGCAGGCGGATCGGGAGCGGGTCGAGTGTGATGCGTGTCGGCTGATCGAGGAGTTCGCGAAGCTGCCGGGCGATCCGGGCTACTTCACGCAGACCTTCTGCCTCGACAGCCGATTCTTCCAGCCACACAACGGCGAGCGCATTGATGCGATTCGCGAGGCGATTGCTGCGAAGAACCTCGAGCCAGAACTTGAAGCTGTGCTGCTCGTCTCGCTTATGGAAGCAGCAGACCGCGTAGATTCCACGACCGGCGTGCAGATGGCCTATCTGAAGAAGTGGGCGGCGCGATCGTTCAATGATCTTGCGCTGCGCATGCCCTATGTCCTGCCGGGCGCTGCCAATGGCCCGTGCAGCGCTCACCAGTTTGAGGCGGCTGACGCAGCGAAGCGCCTCTCAGCAGACCTTGCATACATCGACCCGCCCTACAACCAGCACACCTACATCGGCAACTATCACATCTGGGAGACGCTCGTTCGCTGGGACAAGCCCGAGGTGTACGGCGTCGCGTGCAAGCGCATCGACTGTCGGACACGCAAGAGCGACTTCAACAGCAAGCGACGCGCAGCCGAGGCACTGCGCGACTTCCTCGCACTGGTCGACTGCCCGTTCATGATCGTCTCCTTCAACGATGAGGGTTACATCGACCGTGCCCTGATGGAACAGTTGCTCGGCGAGCATGGCGATGTCCACACTGTTGCAACCGACTACAAGCGATATGTTGGCGCGCAGATCGGCATCCACAATCTGCGCGGCGAGCGGGTGGGCGAGGTGAGCCACCTGCGCAATACCGAGTTTCTGTATGTTGTTGTGCCTGCCGGGCATCCGTGGTCGGTGAAGGTGCTCAACGAGGCGACGCTGTTCTCAACCCTCTCCGTGGAGCGGCGCTGATTCCCGTTCCTGACGGATTCTCACACGAACCGGCAGCGGCTGCCGATCCGCCTACCATCTGCGATTGCTCAGCCAAGGAAGGCGATCTGAGTCATGACGACACTCCAGGCCCCAGCACCGACCATGCCCAAGGGATCAACCTCGAAGAACAAGAAGACCGGCAGGAAGAGCACGCGCGCAACTGCTGAGTCGATGGCCAGGCAGCAGCGCGACATCTCTGTCAGCGAGTTCTTCGCCAAGAATCGCCACCTTCTCGGGTTTGACAATCCCCGCAAGGCCATGCTCACCACCGTGAAGGAAGCGGTGGACAACGCGCTCGACGCATGCGAGGAAGCGGGCATCCTCCCGGACATTCACGTGCACCTGCTGCAACTCTCCGAGACGCGCTTCAAGATCACCGTGCGCGACAATGGTCCGGGCATCGTCCGATCGCAGATCGAGAACATCTTCGGCAAACTGCTGTACGGTTCGAAGTTCCACCGCCTGAAGATGAGCCGCGGCCAGCAGGGCATCGGCATCTCGGCGGCAGGTATGTACGGGCTGATGACCACAGGCAAGCCGGTGCTGATCATCTCCAAAACATCGAAGCGCAAACCAGCGCATGAGATTCTGCTCAAGATGGACACGAGCAAGAATCGGCCGGTTGTCGTCTCCGACGAAGCGCACAAGGAAGATGACACGCTGTTCCCGGACGGGCACGGCACGCAGGTGCAGATTGAACTCGAAGGGCGTTACCTCAAGGGCCGTCAGTCGATTGATGAATATCTCGAACAGACAGCCATTGCCAATCCGCATGCGCATCTCTCGTACGTCAACGCGAACAACGAATCACTCGACTTCCCGCGTGCGGTGGATGAACTTCCCGAGGAACCGCGGGAAATCAAGCCGCACCCGAAAGGCATTGAACTCGGCACGTTGATCCAGATGCTCGAGCGCACCGATGCGCAGAAACTCGGCGGATTCCTGCAGAACGACTTCTGTCGCGTCGGCGCTACGAAGGCCAAAGAGCTTGCCGAAGGTGCCGGCCTGACGGGCAACACATGGGTGAAGACGATCGGGCACGGCGAGGCAGAGAAACTCTACGAAAGTATTCAGAAGACGCGCATCACTGCCCCACCGACTGACTGCCTCGTCCCGATTGGCTCCAAGGCGCTGCTTGCGGGGCTGCTCAAGGAAGTGAAAGCAGAGTTCTTTTCCGCGTCGACGCGCCCGCCGGCCGTGTACCGTGGCAACCCGTTCCAGATTGAAGTGGCGATTGCCTACGGCGGCGATCTCGACTCTGACGAACCTGCACGCGTGCTGCGTTTCGCCAATCGTGTGCCGTTGCTCTATCAGCAATCTGCGTGCTGCTCGTTCAAGGCAGCAATCGAAACGGGGTGGAAGAACTACGGACTCCATCAGCCGCGCGGGGGGCTGCCCACCGGACCGCTCGTTGTCATGGTACATATGGCGAGCGTGTGGGTGCCATTCACAAGTGAATCCAAGGAAGCGATCGCAGACTATGACGAAATCCGCAAGGAGATGACGCTTGCGCTCAAGGAGTGCGGCCGAAAACTCGGCACGTATCTTCGGCGTCGCAAGCGTATGAAGCGGGAAGCCGAACGCCGGAGTATTTTCGAGCGGTACATCGGCGAGATTTCGACAGCGTGTCAGGCCATCACCGGAGCGGATGCGAAGGAAGTTTACGAAGCGCTGATGCGACAGGCTGAGCGCAAGACGCAGGAGGCTGATGCGCAGCTCGATGATGAGGGCCGCGTCGTCGAAGAAAACGGCCGGCTGGATAAAGATGAAGATGTGATCATCATCACAGCACGCACGCCCGCTGGAGGCGAGGACGATGATGTAGAGCCGTCGGCCGCCCTCGCTGATGCGAACCTGTTCGGCGAGCCTGACGCGCCGAAGACGAAGAAGAAGCGAACGCGCGGGAAGTCGACCACTCGCAATAAATCAACAAAGAAGCGGGTGACGAAGAAGAAAGTGACGCGCAAGAAGGTGCGGAAGACGTCCACGCGATAGGCGCTCGATATGGCAAAGAAGAAATCAACAAACACGAAGAAACGCTCGACTCGGAAGACGACGTCTGCCCGCAAGCCAACCGCAGCGGAAGCAAGAAAGCGTGACAAGCAGACGATCGGCAAGATTGACACGATGGCCAAATCTGTCGTGAAGAGCAGCCTCGCGATGCGCGACCCGCATGTCGACATCCCGCTGCGCACCGCCACGAACACCAAGTTCAACAAGTCTCGCCGCATCGTGGAAATGGGCTCGAAGACGCAGCGGCGGAACCTGTTCAATCTCGGCCAGGCGAGAAAGTTCATGCAGACGCTGCTGCTTTCGCGCGGGTGCAAGGAACTCATCGAGGCAGAGAAGACCCTCTCACTGCGTGGCATGTATTACAAGACGTTGCACACGATCGAGGGAACGAAGGAAAAGACTTTCGACGATCAGAGTGAATCGGATGTGGTGCTTGAGGATCTGGAAGTTGGCCTCGGTTCGCTGCGCGAGGAGCTGCATCTGTATGCGGACAAGCGGGGGGACATGGTTGGCAATCTCACGATCATTGATGCGGGTGATGAAATCGACCTGCGGCGCATGGGCTCGGGCGGATACAGCATTCCATCGATCGTTGAGCCGAGCGTTATTCAGTTCAAGAAGTGTGATGCCGACTTTGTGCTGCATGTTGAAAAGAACACGGTGTGGTCGCGCTTCAATGAAGACAAGTTCTGGAAGAAACACAACTGCATTCTCACGCATGGCGGCGGTCAACCGTCGCGCGGTGTGCGGCGTTTACTTCGCCGATTGCATGATGAACTCGGACTGCCCGTCTTTTGCCTGCTCGATTGTGACCCATGGGGGCATTACATCTACAGCGTGATCAAGCAGGGCTCGATCAACCTGGCCTACGAGTCGCAGCGTATGGCCGTACCGGACGCGAAGTACATCGGCATCCGCGCGAAGGATTACGACCGCTGTGAACTGTCTGATGATGTGAAGATCTCGCTCAATGATCGCGACGTCAAGCGTGCGAGACAGATCATGGCGTACCCATGGTTCAAGGATAAGAAGCCCTGGGAGCGTGAGATCAAACACATGCTTCAGAATGGATTCAAGATGGAAGTCGAGTCGCTGATCACCAAGGACATCTCGTACGTGACGGAGACATATGTCCCTGAGCGGCTCGACGAGGGCGATTTTCTCGATTGAAAATCCCGGAAGGTTCATTATCATCACGTGGCTCGGGGAATGACAGTGGTTCGTCCACGGCATGCCGAACCGTCTCCGGGTTTCTTGAGTTCCGGGTTTCCCACCGTCACAGTTTGGTGCAGGTAAGGCGAGCATGCAGTCAGCAATGGCAGTTGACAAGTCACAAAATTTCTCAGCCAACGGTCAACCGGAGACGCGAGCAGCGTCGGAGTTGCCGGACCAGCCGGTTCGCGTTCTGGTCGCGGATGATGAGCATCTGGTCGCTACCGGCGTTGCCAACAATCTTGCGGAACTCGGGTTCGAAGTCGTCGGCCCTGCCACAAGCGGCGAGCAGGCTGTCGAGTTGTGCAACAGGAATCGACCCGATCTTGCCCTGCTTGACATCGAGATGCCCGGACAGAGCGGGATCGAAGTTGCTCGAATTCTCTATGACAACTTCCGGATTCCAGTTGTGATCTTCTCTGCCTATTCCGACCCGGGCTATGTCAATGATGGCAATGAAGCGGGCGTGTTCGGGTACCTGCTCAAGCCGGTCACGCAGGATCAGTTGCGCGTTGGTATCTCCGTGGCGTGGAATCGGTTTCGCGATGCCTTTGGCAAGGGTGAGACGATTGACCAACTCGAACGGCGGCTCGAAGAACGCAAAGTTGTCGAGCAGGCGAAGTGGATTATCGTCCAGCAGAAGAGCGTGACCGAGCCGGAGGCTCATCGAATCCTTCAGCGGCAGGCCCGCAACAATCGTCGGCCGCTGATCGATGTCGCCCGCTCCATCATCGAGAGTGATTCAGTGCTCAGTGATGAGTGATTGAAACACGCCCCGGTTCCGGCTGCAAAGTGGACTCAGCCAATGCTGATCGGTTCAGCGACGCTCCTTGTCGAACGGCGGCGCTGCCTGGATCGCTCGCGAAGTGGCTTGCGTGGCTTGGCAGATCGCTCGGGCGTTGGCGCGAGGCCGAGGTCGACCTTGCTCCAACGCGACCCGCATTCCGGACATCGCACCCGCTGGCCGACGCCTGCAATATCAAAATGCGGCGCGAGTTGGTAGTGGCACTTGCGACACCTCGTTGACGGACACTCGAGCGTCAGCCCGTAGTTGAGCAGAATCGCCACCATGGCCCACCCTGCCGCGATCCCGCCCACCAGATCACCCGTCCGAATATCCACGTACCACGCGCTGCCTGTGACGATTGCACATCCGAACAGCAGCGACCACCAGAATCCGCCGGCAGCGAGCATTCTGCCCAGCCTTCGATGCCACGCATTCATCGGCAACGACATCAGGTAGTGCCGAATCTGAAAGTCCATCGCCATCTGCCCGGCAGTCGCGGCCCAGAGCCACACCGTGTACCCGACGACGATGAAGCACGCCATCGCCAACTGCATGTTGCTCTGCCACAGGTACATGGGCAGGGCCGCGTTCACCCCGGCAAACACGCCAAGGGTCATCGCTTTCATCGAAAGACCGCGATCAAGCAGAGACTGGTGCATTCTCCCAAGGGTCCAATGCATCCGCATCGGCGTGCGATGAACCTCTCCAGATCGCCTGCAAACATCATGAGACTGTGCCGCCTGTGCGTTCTGGGCAGACGTTCCGCCATGGATATCTCCCGGACACCCCGCTCAACCACTTTCGACGGGCAGGCGAATCTGAAACTCGCTGCCATGCCCCGCGGCCGACTGAGCATTCAACACGCCGCCGTGCTCTTCGATGATCCGACTCGACGTCGGCAGGCCCAGGCCCGTGCCGCCGGGACGCCCCGAAACATACGGCCTGAACATCTCGTCGATCTTCGCAGGGTCGAACCCCGGCCCAGTGTCCACGACGGTGATCAACGCCTCGTCGCCCTCGCGCCGCACGGTGAGAATCAACTCCGTGGGGCCGTCGCTTTTCGCGCTCGCGCTCGCGCTCGACGCCGCCATCGCCTGCAAACCGTTGAGCATGAGGTTCAACACCGCCTGCTTGACAAGCCCTGCATCAATGGATGCGACCACCGGCTCACTTGGCAGGTCCGTTCGCAGCACGACACGCGCCTGATCACATTGCGGATGAAAGAAATCGGCCAGCGAATCCACCAGTTGCACCAGATCATGCGGCTCGCGATGCAGTTGCATGCGCCCGGCGAACTGGAGGAAGTCCGTCAGGATCCCCTTCAATCGCTCGACCTCCCGCGCAAGCCCGTCAAGCCGCTTGAGCAGACGCTGCTTCTCATCTTCCGGAAGATCAGAATCACTGATGCCTTCCGCAAGCAACTGAGCGTTCAGCCCAACCGTCGAGAGCGGGTTCTTGATCTCGTGCGCCAGCCCGCCAGTCATCGAACCGAGCTCGGCAAGCCGTTCCGCATCACGCGCCCGGCGTTCTGCCTGCCGGGCCCGCAACTCCGCCCGACGGGCAAACGCCCGAATCAACGGAATCGCGGCCGCAAGCCCGAGCCCGAACCCGATGAGCACCCATGCAATCCACATGGACCCATCGTCGCCGGTCTGCTCGCCCCGGACAAGCACGCCGACGAAATCTCCATCATCAACCGCGTTCGTGCTCGCAAACTCGATCCCGCAAGCGCTTGCCGTCGAACATCGCGCCAGGTTGTCCCGCATCAGCACCACTTCGCCGCACCGTGCGGCCGGCTGCCCGGATTGGCTACCGCGCCGGCTCACACACGTCTCACACAACCTCTATCGAAACTGAGTTGTCACGTCGTTCGCCGACGCAGCGTGTGGTTCTTCAATTGTCGCGTTCCCGCAGTGCTGAAATCGTCTGTGCCCGCGAGGTGTGTGATGTCCTGTGAGACGCAAAACCACCCTAAGAGTTCCCCGGAAAACCCCCAGATTCTTCAGCAATTTCAACACCATAAACCATTGATGGACAATGGCTTACAAATCATCGCTCCATCGCCGCAACTCGCCCACCAGCCATTCCCGCTGCCTTTCCGAGCGACGCGCGATCGTGATCGCCAGAGTGCCCATTCTTCGCGCAGTCAAGGCCAGATTCCTTCATATTACGAGTAGTGAGACAATCGCTGAACTCCGACGATTCAGGCCTTGACGATCCGTACGGGGTGATGGCTGCGCCCGCTTTGCTGCGCATCAACCCGAGCGCAATGAAATGTGGAAGGATTGGACCATGAAGCACGTGGCAACCGAATTCGGTGGCGGCATCGGGATCAGCATGGCGATCATCGCTGTGTCAGGGTTTACACACCCGGCGGCAGCGCAGGTCATCAGCGAAGACCTCAAAATTATCGCTGGCGACGGCGCTGCAGACGACGAGTTCAGCACCTCCATCGCCATCTCCCCCGCCGCCGCCATTGTCGGGGCGCGCTTGGACGATGACAACGGCTCCAACTCCGGCTCGGCCTACCTCTCCGATACCACCACTGGCGCGCAGATCGCCAAACTGCTGCCTATCGATGGCGCTACAGAAGACTTTTTCGGCACTTCCGTCGCCATCGTCGGCACCATTGCCATTATCGGGGCACCACGCGATGATGACAACGGCACCGACTCCGGATCGGCTTACCTGTTCGATACCACCACCGGAACGCAGATCGCCAAACTGCTGCCAACCGATGGCGCTGCAGGTGACCGGTTCGGCTGTTCCGTCGCCATCGCCGGCACCACCGCCATCGTCGGGGCACCCTACGAAGATGAAAACGGCCCCGTTGCCGGCTCGGCTTATCTGTTCAATACCACGACCGGAACACAGGTCGGCAAACTGTTGTCCACCGATGGCGATTCGTTCGATGCGTTTGGTGAATCCATCGCTGTCGACGGCGCCACCGCTATTGTCGGGGCACGCTTCAACAATGACAATGGCGTCAGATCCGGCTCGGCCTACGTCTTCGATACCAACACCGGAACGCAGATCGCCAAATTGCTGCCCAGCGATGGCGCTGCTGGAGACCAGTTTGGGTTCTCCGTCGCCATCGACGGCACCACCGCGATGGTCGGGGCACCCTTCAACAATGACAACGGCGGGGGCTGCGGCTCGGCCTACTTCTTCGATACCACCACCGGCACGCAGATCGCCAAATTGTTGCCCACCGATGGCACCGGGGGCGAGTGGTTCGGCTTCTCCGTCGCCATCGCCCCCACCACTGGCGTTGTCGGCGCACCCGGCGACGACGACAACGGCACTTGGTCCGGCGCGACCTATCTGTTCGAGCTCCTTGACTGCAACAGCAACGGCACCCCCGACTCGATTGATATTGCCAATGCAACCTCGCCAGACTGCAACGGCAATGGCATTCCCGATGAATGTGA
>CAZVXI010000013.1:0-35991 GCA_964631295.1 uncultured Isosphaeraceae bacterium | reverse complement strand
TGACGATATGACCTCGCCGACACCCACCGGGAGACCCGGCTTTCATAGTTTCTTTCTTCCATGCATTGGATCAGCTTTGGGGATAAGCGCACATACCCATGATGACTCCAGCCGACTCCGTATAAATGCTAAGCATCAACATCGCTGTCATTATTGTCATATCCACATTCAGGGCACCGGCTGGAGGATAGGCCGCGGCAATCATACTTACACTGCACGCACTGCCCTTTCACTGGTGTTGTGACACGGGGAGCGATGCATGCTGCGGCGCTTAGTGGCGCGACTAATAATCCAAACTCGATAGGTGTCCAGTCAAGGACTAAGGTGTGATAGTACATGAATTCGCTAACTACCCTGATTCCACTTACGCCAAACAAAAGAGCGTTCTGGATGAGGACGACGTTGCTGCTGATTAGTCTCAGGATTCTCGGCATCCTGTCTTGCAGGAGAATGAGCACAATGTTGGAGATTAGAACATAGATCAGTGCAATCATCCCGTTCCAAGTTGGGGTATCCCAACTGGGGCCTTGGATGAGCATTCGAATGGTCACGGCAACCCACGCCGTAACGCCAGCTGCATTTGCTAGTACGGCACAGAGCGCCACGATCGTACGGAGCGACATCGATGTCATGGAGATCCAATCACTCGGCGGGAATCATCGGCAAGTCATCCAACAGATGGGGCACCAAATGCCGTGGAACAGATCGCCCGTATGGATCGTGCCAGATATGTCGTTCCCAATGAAATGGCCGCCACGATTTTCGCCGGATTTGTGTGCCGATTGTCCACCTATACATTCCGTAGATATGACCGGCACCTGGTCCAGCTGAGCACATAACGATTATTCGGTACTCCCACAAGACCGGAAAAGTCGACTGCGGCGTGTCGCCAAATGACCTGGTAGCACCACGCCCCTTCGGTCCCCTGATTGGCATTGGCTTATCATAAAACGGTGCCGCGGGCGACTTATCACTGCCGCCGATACGACCATCATCAATGATCCATGGGCTCCAAGGAAGCCCGAAACCGACTTGCCTCTTCCTAGCAAACTGTATAACGGCAAACTCACTGCAGCACTCTGGATCTTCATCCTCGATCCAGATTCCACCGGAAAATCCGGTACCGGATTTGTTCGGCTGTAGATCCCATACTACGCGTCCTTGCGGAGTGCATGTAGGTTTGCATAGGCCGCACAACACCCGACATCGAGCTACACAAACAGGATCCGGAATGTCAATCGTGACCGGTAGTGGATCCATAGGAATCGTACGCCTCGACACTGGGCAACCGGATTTGCAGTTCTCAAGGCATTCGCGCACTGTCGCAACGCTCTGATACAACCCGAGTGGGTCGGTTGCGAATAAAGGCGTACTACCTACATATTCGTACAAACTCCCACCATCGACATACCCAAGCGGATCTCTCTGCATCCACCTTCCGAGCGTGGGATGCAGTATGCGGTTGCGGACTTCGTACAGCCCGGACTCGGTATCAAGCCGATAGCCAGCGAACAGATGATGCTGCTCGTAGTCGCTCACACCGTCGCCATCTGTTGAGAAGTCTGCATCGAGGATGGTCACCTGGCCATACGAGTCGTACTCGTACCGCTCCAGCACGCTGGCCGAGTCGTCGTAGAGTGCAGTCACATTGAAGTTGGCATCGAAGCTGAAGTACTGCTCATCCGATGTGCCATCGGTGTTCGCATCGTAGTTGCGGTACGCAGGGGCATCGATGTAATGCGTGTGATACACCATCGCGATGAGCGGATCAGTGTCTGCATCCTTGCGGACCTCGACGATCTGCCAGGACGTGTTGTAGAAGTAGTCGTAATCGACATCTGGATCAGCAAGCTCATCGTCCTTCACGATCCGGCGGTTCAGGCCGTCGTACTCGTAGCGTGCAATCGTCACATTCCTGTTGTCAGTAACTTCCACAAGCCGATTCCATGCGTTGTCTTGAAGTTGGATCACTTCGCCTCCGGGGTGCGTCACAGAGACCAGCCGGGCAGGATTATTGTACACGCTATTGCCGGGGGCTGGGAGGGGGTAGCGATAGTGCAGCCCGTGCAGGGGCCTGGCTTTTTCCGCATGTAACGTCAGAGATCACTGCCGCTCCGAGCGCCCTTCACCACCTACACCCAGCCTGCACGACTGTCACCCCGTGCCGCGGTTCGGCCTTCGTTGAAGCGGGTTGCCACAGTGGACAGTTGCCAGCCATGCCTACCATCTGGTCATGGCTGATCAGATCACACTTAATCTCGCGCACAGCCCGGATCCTGACGATGCGTTCATGTGGTGGCCGCTGTTTGAAATCAATGGCGAGCGGCCTCGGCTTGAGACGGGCCGATTTCGATTCGAGCCGGTGATGCAGGACATTGAATCGCTCAATCGACGATCCGATTCGGGCGAGTTTGAGATCACAGCGATGAGCTGCGCGCAATATGCGCGCGTGGCAGATCGTTACGCGATCACGTCGTGCGGCGCATCGATGGGGGAGAATTACGGCCCGAAGCTCATTTCGCGCGAAGCGATGGTGCCGGCCGACGTCTGCGCGGATGACATCGTTGTTGCGATCCCGGGCGAACGGACATCCGCATTCGCGGCGTTGTGCATGATGCTCGGCAGGGGCCGCTTTCGCTGGGAGGAAGCCGACTTCAAGCAGATCATTGATCTCGTTGCAGACGGAACGTTTGCTGTTGGGCTGATTATTCATGAAGGCCAGTTGACATTCGAGCAGCAGGGCCTGCATCTGATCGAGGACATGGGGCAGTGGTGGTACGGGCAGACAGGCCTGCCCCTGCCTCTGGGCGTGAACACGGTGCGGCTTGATCTTGAGGATCTGTACGGGCCTGGCACGCTGGCTGAGCTCACCACGCTGCTTCAGCATTCTGTGGAGTACGCTCTGGCCCATCGCGGCGAATCGGTGAAGTACGCACTGGACTGGGCGCGGGATATGACGGTGGAGCAGGCGGATGAGTTCATCGGGCTGTACGTCAACAAGTGGACGCTGCAGTTCGGCGAGGTCGGCGAGCAGGCGGTCCGCAAATTTCTCGGCTCGGCGGCGGAACATGGGGCATTGCCATCGGTTGAGCGGGTCCGATACATCGCTCCGGAACTGTCGGTGTGAACCGGCGGGGCCGATCGACCGATGCATTCTGGCTGCGCGGGCGGACAGATGCGATCAGTCACCGAACAGAACTGCTGATTATTCACTTGGCTGATGTCGATTCGTCCGGTAATCTGAACAAATACGTCAGTGTGCCAGGCAGACTTTTCACGGATGGATCGCATGACGCAAATGGTTCCTTCACAGACCGCCCAAAGCTTCATGCCCCCGACGGTTCGGCAGTTCAGCGTGTTTCTTGAGAATCGCCCGGGCCGCCTGCACGACCTCGTGGGCATGTTTGATGATGCAGAGACGATCCACCTGTGTGCGTTCAGCGTGGTGGAGGCATCGGACCATGCGGTGGTGCGACTGATCGCCAACAACGCTGATGGTGCCCGCAATCTGTTGCGGGAGCACAACGTGGCGTTCTCCGAGTCTGATCTGCTGATTGTGGAGTTGTGCGATGACCACACGCTGTCGGGTATGTGCCTGTACGTGCTCGGGGCGGAGCTGAATATCCGGTTCGCCTATCCGCTGATGCTGAGGCCCAACGGCTCGCCGACGATCGCGCTTGCCATCGATGATTACGTCCTTGCGGGCCAGATTCTGAGGCGCAAGGGCTTCACGCTGCTGGGTGAGGAAGACCTGCCGTAACCGCTGTGCGTTTCCGATGCTGCTCGAGGTGCCACAAGAAAAGCCGGCCCCGAAAAAGGGACCGGCTCGTGTGTTTGAGCGAGGATGGTTCTTTGCGACTTACGCAGCGCGGCTGTAGCTGCGGGTGCCGGTCTTGCTGTTGCTCTTGCTCTTGCTGCGGTACTTGAGCGTCGTGCTGGAACCACGCTTGCGGCTGGCGGTCGTGCGCGGCTTGTTGGTCGTGGAGCTGCGCTTGCGGCCTTTGCTCGGGGTCGAGGCGCCGAACTGCTTGTTCCAGAACTTCTTGAAGTAGGCTTCGAACTCCTTCTGGGAGCCCTTGTTGTTGTTCAGCATCTCCGGGGTGCAGCAGCCATTGCAGATGCACCAGTCGACGAACCACTGCCACATGTTGAACTGGCAGAGCTTGGTGTTGGTGGCGTTGAAGTTCGTGCCACACTCGACGGGCCAGTAGAGCCACTGACCGTTGAACTTCTGACGGTTCACGATGCCGCCCTTGAAGAGCGATTCCCACACCTTCTGCGGGTTGATGTTCTTGCGGCTGGCGATGTTGTTCACCAGCACGAACGGCGGCGTGCCGCGCTTGATTCCGGACTTGAACGATGCTGCATACGGTGACTTGTAGGTGGTACCCATAACCCATTCACTCCTGAAGTGAGATTTGCCCGCCTTCCCGGACGCCTCCATTAGCGCGGGGTCGGGCCAATTGAAATCGAACGTTCGCGACGCACGTCGGAACAGCATCGCGTATCGGCCAGCAACGACGCGACTTTGAGTCCGACTTGTCGTTTTTGGGAAAACATGCGAACTTTGTGGCCTGAGGTGGCTGGAAGAGCCTCTTGCGCAATGAAAAACGGCCCGCCGAGACGAGCCGTTCTGATATGAATCAGTTGCTTCGTTCAGGGTTCAGCCGTCACCGTTGTCGTCGACACCGGCTTGCTCATCGTCGCTTGTGTCATTGCCAGCCTGCTCCTCGCCAACGACATCGAGCGGAAGTGTGTCGGGGTTGTAGTCATGGTCGCGCTTGCGCAGGATTTTGACATCAATGATCTCATCATCGACCGCAATCGAGCGGACAACGTCCATGCCATCAAGTACCCGGCCGAAGACAGTGTGCTTGCTGTTCAGCCACGGCGTCGGCCGCATCGATATGTAGAACTGACAGCCGGCGGAATCAGCCGCGGTGCGCTTGGCCATGGCCAGTGAGCCGGTGAAGTGGTTGCGCGAGTAATCGAAGTGATGCTCATCTTCGATGTAATAGCCCGGATTGCCCGTGCCAGCGAGGCGCGGCTCGCCCGGCCGCGAGAACGGGTCGCCGCCCTGAACAAGCAATCCCGGCTCGACGCGATGAAAGCGCGTACCTGGCCAGAAATCATCCGTCGCGAGTTTGACGAAGTTCGCGATGGTGTTGGGCGCTTCATTCTCGAACAACTCGACGATGATGCTGCCCTTGCTCGTGACGATCTCAGCACGCGGCAGGTCGTCCGCCGATGCCTCAGCAGCGCGGGTTTCCTGCTCGGCCTCCCAGAGTGCGGCACCTTGATCCCAGAACTCAATCTCGCCTTCGATTTCCACGCGCAGGCGCGGATCAGTTTCGAGCGTTGATTCCGGAATTGTGCGCAACGTTGCTGCTGCTGCTTCGAACTGATGCATTGCTGCCTGAGCAGTTGCGAGCAGCTGGATCACGCGGACATCATCGAGCGGGTCGAGTTCGACGCCACTGAGAAGTTCTGCAACGCGTTCGTAGTTGCCGCGCGCCTTGAAAGTCTCCGCGCGGCGTTTCGCGAGGCCGGGATCGTCCGGGCGCAGCACTTGGAGGCGGTCCTGCACGCGTTCGAGCATGGCATCGTCGGCAAGTTGCGTGAAGTACGCCTCCCAGTCCACCGCAAGCTGCACATTGTCTGGGTCGAGTGTCACGAGGCGATCAAATCCCTCGAATACCGCATCGTGGTCATCAAGCCAGATCGACAGTTGTGTAATAATCGCCAGTGCAGGCGTGTGATCGGGATGCTCCTCCGCGAAGGTGTCGATATCGCTGCGGAGCGATTCGAGCAGTGGCTTATCACGCTCGGCAAGCCCGTTCTGGGCCTGCAGCGACCGGCGAAGGAGACTGTAGCGGTCGAGCAGCGGCCCGAACGCCTCAGCAGCTTCGTCCGTCATGGCATCATCGGCTGCATCCTGCGCGACTGCAGGCGTGGCTGCGACGAACAGTGCCGCGAGAAGGCTCAGCAGGGCGATCGCCAGTGGTTGTTTCATTGTCTTCATCATGGTCATGGTCATCTCAGCTGTTTTGTTGACAAAGCCGCTACTCGGCTGGTGCGGCAGCGTAGGTACAACTGGTCTTATCGGTTTCCCAGACCGTCACCTCAACCAGCCGCCCGCCCGCCTCGCGGATCGGCTGGTCGAGCAGTTCAAAGCATATGCGTGTGATGTGCTCGACGGACGGATTGACGTCCTCGAACTCGGGAACATCGTGGTTCAGGTGCTTGTGGTCGAACCGCTCGATCACCTGCTCGCTGACGATCCGCTCGAGCGTTGCAAGCCCCTCGCCCTCGGCGGCATCTGCAACGGACATCGACACCACCGGCCGGACTCGGTAGTTGTGGCCATGCCCGTTGGGGTTGTTGCACTTCCCGAAAATCTGCTGGTTTTCGGAGGCAGACAGCGACTGGCAGTCGAGCCTGTGCGAAGCAGCGAAGTCGAAATCGGCAGCGATTTGTATGTGGTCTGTCATCGAAGCATCCATCGAGATGGCATGGTAGGGAGTGAGTTTCCAGGTAATCCCACGAATCGAAAATGGTGCGTGACTCGTCAGCGAGCGGAGAATCTCCGGCAGAACCGTGGCGGGCTCAGACGTAGCATCGGTTGCGATGATGTGGGCGATCAGCGGCAGGGCATGGTCACGCACCACGGCATCGACATCACTCGCGTTCACGATGTATCCGGTGAGATCGCCCGGCTTGCCAGCGCAGTGGACTTCCAGTTCGTAGAAGTGGCCGAGCCCGCGCATCGATGGCCAGGCCGCGAAGGTGTTGTATCGCGGCTGGCCTGCAGAGACCTTCCATGGTTCTGGGTTGATGCAGAATCGCACCGTTCGCGTGAGTTCGTGCATGGTTGAACGAAGTGTATGGCTCATCGTGGGTCGCGTCCGCAGTTCGTGGGCCGGGTATGTCTCGTGTCGCGTCGGCTTTCGCCTGATGCTGTCAGCGGTTTCGAGTCGGTAGAATCACGCATGTTGAGAACGCTCCTGCCGCCGTTGCTCCTGTGCGTGTTGCTTGTCGCATGCGAGTCCCCACCTTCTGCAGAATCACGCGGAATGGAGTCGACGTCGGCATCGTCGCAATCACGGGCAGATGTGGGCGGGGCGGATAGCGAGGCAGCCGCTCGCAACCGGGTCCCGGCGGATGAGACCGATGGCGAAGCAGCCATTGCTTCTTCCGAGGCGGACAGCGATATCGAACAGACTGAAGTCAGCGCATCAGAAGATCCAGCAGCAAAGGACCAGGCAGTTGCTGACGCCCGGTCTGATCCGGCAGCAGCGCACGACACTGGGGCGGGAGGGCAGGATGCCAAATCGCAACAGACACACGCCGATCCCGAATCGCGCATCGTGCGCCCGCGCGAGGATATCGAGGTTGATCCGGACAAGCACATCGTTCGACTCGACGGATTCGTGTGCGTGGAAGCGGGCTGGCTCGAACAGATCGCATGCAGTCCGAACACGCGCGAGTATGAAGCGCTTGTTGTTCTCCCGCAGCCGGCAAGCCTCGTGCATGCTGCCATGCTGATGGCGGGTTTTGAAGCCGGGAGCCCGGGCGGCTGGTCGTATAATCAGGAAGCTGACACCTTCGATTTCATCCAGCCGCGCGGCAGCAAAGTCCGCATTGAGTTCGAGTACATGCGCGATGGTGAACTTGTGCGTGACCCCGTACATGCATGGGTTCGCGACCATATGCGTCGGCACGCTTTTCCGGATGAGCCATGGATCTTCGCCGGCTCCGTCTGGGCGGAGAACAACGCGTGGATGCGCGAACAGACCGGCGAAGATGAACACTACGTTGCAGATATGACCGGCTCGATCATCGGTCTCGTGACTTTTGGCGATGAAGTCATCGGCTACTCGCGTGTACTATCCGATGATGCAACCCTCCAGCCCCCGGAGTGGGAAGTGAACACGGCGCGCCTCCCGGAGATCGGCACGCCCGTGACGGTGATCATTTCGCCTTGGGATGCACGTCCCGAATCACACTGACCGCGATCTTACCAACACACCTCTGCTCCTGTACTGCGGCGTCTCTTGTGTTGTCGGGATAACCGCATGCTGCATGCCGGCGAGCGCGCAGCCCTCGATTTCCACACAGGTGTGCCATCAGTTGCTCGTCAGGGTTTCAACTTCGACCCGCCTCGCAGCGCACAGGGCAATGCCGATTGCGTCTGCGACATCCGAAGGTTCGGGCAATGCCGGCAGGCCGCACTGGGCCATCACCGCATGCTGCATTTGCGACTTCGTCGCGTGGCCGTGCCCGGTGATTGCTTTCTTGATCTCATTCGGCGACAGCTCGTCAAGCGTGACGTTGGCCAACTGGCCCGCGAGCAGCACGACGCCCCTCGCATGACCCATCAGAATTGATGTCCGTGCGTGGCGATAGTGTGAGAACAACTGCTCGACCACCATTCGATCAGGCCGCAGTTCTTCGATGATCTCACGCAACTCGTCGAACAACTGACCAAGCCGGTCCGGCATGGGCTTCGCGCGGCGGAGTCGAATGATGCCTGCCTCAATCACGCGCGGGTCCGCCCGGTCAGGCGACATCTCGACGCAGCCATAGCCAGTGATCTGCAGGCCGGGATCGATACCAAGTATCCGCATGGAACCTCCAACGTAGCGGATCGGCTCAGCAGCGCGGGATCACACAGTTTTCGCACGACTGGATCACGCTCTGCCGGTGCGCGTATCACTTTCGATGAGGCCGTCGCGCAGCCGGACAATCCGCTCACAGTGGTCCGCGATGTTGTCCTCGTGGGTCACGACGATGATGGTCATGCCCTCGTTGTGCAGCGTCTCAAACGTCTTGAGGATCGCATCACCGGTCTTCGAGTCGAGGTTCCCCGTTGGTTCATCCGCCATGATGACTGCCGGCTCGTTGATCAGCGACCGAGCAATGGCGACCCGCTGCTGTTGCCCGCCGGACAGTTCTTTCGGGCGGTGGGACAACCGATCGCCCAGGCCGACAAGCTGAAGTTTCTCGACCGCCCGCGCGTGGCGTTCGGCTCGAGGAATCTTCTGATAGAACAGAGGCACTTCGACGTTTTCGACAATGTTCAACTGACTGATCAGATTGAACGACTGGAAGACAAATCCGATCTTCTGGCCTCGTACTCGGCTCAGTTCATCGTCGTCCATCTCGGCAACTTCGCGACCATCGAGCACGTACGTTCCGCTGGTCGGCCGGTCGAGGCAGCCGAGCGTGTTCATCAGGGTGCTCTTGCCGGAGCCGGAAGCACCCATGATCGCCACGTACTCCCCTTGGTGAATATCCAGATCAACACCTCGCAACGCCTCGACAAGTACCGATCCGTCAGGCTTGTAATAGACCTTGGTGATTCTTCGGAGACCGGCGACAACCGGGCTGTCGCCGTGATGAGCCGAAGATGAGATTTCAGTAGCGGTCTGGGTCACGAGCGATTCCTGTTCAACGGGTTGCGATTGTATGAGCGGCCGCCCGAGAGGTTCCAACTTCATCGCTGTTGCTACAGTTCGCAATCATGGCCGATAAGGATGCGGCCGATGGATTGACTCACGGCGATGATCTCACCCGACTTCGAGACATTTTGTCAGCTTGCTGAGAAGGCGAACGTCATTCCGCTGTGCCGGCGGTTGATGAGCGACCAACTCACGCCAGTTCTCGGTTATCGGAGGCTCGTGCGAGCCGACGATCGAATCGCTCCCAGTTTTCTGCTCGAATCAGTCGAGGGTGGCGATCGGATTGGTCGGCACTCGTTCATCGGGGCAGGTCCCGCGATGGAAGTCATCGCGCGTGGCCACACCGTCGAGGTCATCAACCATCGCACGGGCGACCGCGACCACCGCAGCGTTGATGATCCGCTGTCAATTGTCGCAGAGGTCGGCAGGCACTGGAAGCCGGCGCGAGGCGATGACCCAGTCTCGCGAAAGTTGCCTGGTTTCGTCGGCGGCTGGGTCGGATACGCCGGGTACGACACCGCGCGCTATACCGAGCTGGAGAAACTTCCCTTCGAGCGGGCACCGCGGGACGATCGCCACCTCGCAGACTTGCACTTCGGTCTGTATCGCCGAGTCGGCGTGTTCGATCATGCAGAGAAGATGCTCTATGCGATCTGCCATGCGTTTGTCGATGAGCACACGAGCACAGCGGATGCCTACGCAGCAGCATCAGACGAACTCAATGCACTCGTCGAACAACTTGAATCTCATACCGTTCCACTCCCCGCCGGGCCGGTTGATCTTGATCTCGCAGCACGAAGCGCTGTTCAACTGCAGAGCAATATGCAGCAGCGCGAGTTTGAGCGTGCGGTTGAACAATGCCGTGAATACATCGCGGCCGGCGATGCATTTCAGATCGTACTCAGCCAGCGATTTGAACGGCAGACATCTGCCGACCCGTTCGAGGTCTATCGCGCGTTGCGCATCGTCAATCCCAGCCCGTACATGATCTATCTTCAGGCGGCTGATTCGATTCTCGTCGCGTCCAGCCCGGAAATTCTCTGCCGTGTCGACCAGGGCGTTGCGGTGAATCGTCCACTCGCAGGCACGCGCAAGAGAGGTGCAACCGAAGCCGAGGACGATGCGCTGGAAGATGAACTGCTTGCAGACGACAAGGAACGGGCGGAACATGTGATGCTGGTTGATCTTGGCCGCAATGATCTTGGTCGTGTGTGTGAAGTTGGCACGATCGAACTGCCGCATGTGCTCGAGATCGAGCGATACAGCCATGTCATGCACCTCAGCTCAACGGTCACAGGGCGCCTGCGCGAGACTTTGAGCGCATGGGATGCGCTGCGCAACACGCTGCCGGTTGGTACGGTGAGCGGTGCACCGAAGATTCGTGCGATGCAAATCATCGATGAACTGGAACCAACACGACGCGGACCGTATGGCGGCGGCATCGGCGTGGTGAGTTTCGATGGCGACATGGACATCGCGCTTGCGCTGCGCACGATGGTTATCCCGACAAGCAACTGGAATGGCAGCGTCTGGACCGTGTATTTCCAGGCGGGTGCCGGGATTGTCGCCGATTCGAAGCCAAGCGCCGAGTATGAAGAGACGGTCAACAAAGCCGCTGCACTGAACCGCGCGATCGATCTTGCAGAAGACGCGTTTCTTCGCAGCGATGATCAGACGTGGTCGTCAATCGGTCATACGCAATAAGCTGCTCGCGCGCGACCCGGCGGCAAGCGTGAAGACAATGCCGATTGCGATGGCAGATGGTCCTGCAACTGGCATCCAGAACAGCGATTCGCCGATCGCGATTGCTGCCCCGACAATGCAGAATCCGGAACTCAGCGGCGCCGCTCTCGGCAGAAACTCATCGCCCCGCGCGATACCAATAATGGCGAATCCGCGTGAAAGCGAAGATGCCTGCACTGCAAGAGCGATGCACCATGTCGCGAGCAGCCAGCGAAGCCAAAGTGTGGCTCCCTCCGGAGCAAGGCCGATCATCAATCCGAAAGTCGTCACGAACAAGATGCATTCGGCAACTACAGCGGCGCCGTGCAGGAGGCCGTGTCGAGGCAGTGCTCGCAACCATCGCGCGGCAATCATCCGCGCAACCGGCCCGACGCTGATCGCACTGATCAGGATCGTCAACTGAAGGTGCCATGCGTCGACAAGATCGACCAACCCCCACGAGAGCAGCGAAGTTCCGCATGGCGATGCCCACGAGATGAGCAGCCAGCGCACACCTCGCTGGATCTGAGTTGGATAATCAATCATCGCCAAAGGCTTTCCTCACTGCGCCGTTGCTGCGATGGGCATCTTGTCGATGAGCTGCGTGATGTGCTCGCGGATGCCGGCCAGGCCACGATCGAGCCCAACTCCAAGGTCGTTGCGAGCGAGCGACACATCGAACGTGTTCTTTGGTGCTGCAGGGCTTGAATCGTCGACTTTTGTCTGAGCGCCAAGGGCCTCGGCAGCAAGGTGTGCCCAATCCGACCATCGTGCGAAGCAGTCAACAAGGTTGTACGCCTTGCCGGCAGCCCGGTCGTTGCCGATCGCAGCGACAAGCGATGCTGCGACATCTTCCACGTGAACGAACTTTCCTCCGCCCGGTCGGGTGAATGTCCCGCCGCCCCGGATCTTCTCAATGATCGGATAGCCGATTGAGCGATCAAGCGTGGGATCGATACCGTACACACCGCAGGGGCGAACCGCGCATGTGTGGCGGCCGTGACCGAAATGGGCTGCCCAGAGGTGCGCTTCAACCGCTGCCTTGTAGGCGCCGTACAAGTTCGCAGGGCGAAGCGGATGATCCTCATCAATCGTTCCGCCCCAACGTGGCTTCATATCGTGATGAACAGCAATCGTGCTGACAAAGATAAACTGCCTTGGCGCTGATTCTTCCAGAAAAAGCAGCGACCCGAGCAGGTTCGTCTCGAAGTGCTTGCGGACATTTCGCTCGCCTTTGAGCAGCCGCCAGTCGACGGAGTTGTGAATGACACAGTCGCAGCCGTCAAGCAGGGCAGGCCATGCAGTTTCGTCCGACTGCTCGCCCACGACAAACCGCTCAACGTATGGCTCAACGTGGTCGCGTCGGCTTGTTGAGCGAACGAGCCCGCTGACGGTATGGCCGGCCTCGACAAGGTGTCGGGCAGTCACAGAGCCAATGAAACCTGAAACGCCTGTCAGTGCTACGCGCATGGAACGTCCTGTAAGGGTGGAAGTCGGGTTGGAATTTCGTCGTTCGAAGCAGATTCAATCCGATAGTAGAACGATTCACCGTTCGCGGCCCAATCGCCGGTCGGACGGTAAGATCGATGCTGACGCATGCCCAGTGACGACACAACTCATACGACATCGGCCGCCGGGAAGAGCGATCGAAAGCGCTCTCCATGGTCCGGGTGGATCAAGCGCGCCGGGATTCTCATCGCAGTTGTGCTCATCATCGGTGGGACAGGGCTCTGGATCATCACGCGATCCTGGTTCATCATTGCCCAGGTCCAACCGGAACTCGAGCAGCGCCTTGGCGGGCATGTGTCGGTCGCTTATGCATCGTACGTTGGTTCAGGCCAGTTCCGTTTCACGGATGTCCTGGTTCGCTCGCGCGAGTTGACCGGACCCGCAAGCGAGGTGCTGCGCATTGATCACATTGAGGTTACGACGGACCCTGCATCGTGGCGGTCTGGAACACCATCAATTACGGCGGTGCGTATCGAAGGCGTTCGCATGCGCATCAGTGAGGACGCGTCGGCACCCGGTCAGTTCAACTTCATGACACTGAAACCGCAGTGGCCCGAATCCGATCTTGATGATGCCTCGACGCTTCCGCCGAACGTGATAGTGAGCGGTGCACTCGTGCAGATGTGCCAGCACAACATCCCCGGTGATGAGTCGTTTCTTGTCGTGGGAGAGCGTCGATTCTCGGGAAGACTCGAACCGGGCGATGGCACACTGTTTCAGTTTCTGCTCGCTGAGACAGACGAATACGGCAACCAACTCGATCCATCCGGCATGACCGCACACGGTGCCTGGGATGTGCAAACGAATGCGTATAGTTGTCGCCTGGAGGGGCTGCGGCTTGATGAGCGCACGTTCTCTGTTTCACCAAGTCACGTGCGCGAATGGTGGCGCCGGATGGATCTTCGCGGAGAGGTGTCGAGTGCTGTTATTGAGTGGGAGCCGCAACAGATACCGGAGTTGCGATTAAATGTATCGAGTGTCGCTCTGACGCTTCCCATCGACAACGAAGGATTCTGGGCACGATACCGCGATGGTGAGATTGAGACGACTCCCAGTCGTCCGCGATTGAAAGTCAATGACGGCGCGATTGTACTCCGGCCGAACACTGCCGAACTGGTCGAGTTGCGCGGTGCGCTGGTTAGTGGGGAGCTCGATGATGCTGCTGGTATGGTCGATGTGCCCTATCGCATCAACATGTCCGTTTCGCTCCCGGACCAGAACCAGAGAGGCCCATGGTTCGATCAGGTCTGGTCGCACGCCGCATTCGATCTCGACTTCGAACTCGAACGATTCGACATGAGCATGCGCAGTGAGACAGGGCAGGTGCCGGCGGTCGATCTGCCAGCAGTGGTTGCGCAAGCGCTTCAGCGGTTCGAGATGCGCAAGTGGATCCTCGAGACGCAGGTGAACATCTCTCGTGCGCCGCCGCTTACAGATGATTCAGGCAACCTCGTGGCGTTGCCAATTCTCTCCGAGGGCCGCGCGCTGATCGACGAGGCGACCTGTGCATACGACAAGTTCCCTTACCCAATGACCAATGTTTCTGCCACGATCCACTTTGATAATGATGTGCTGGAAATCATCGGCCTGACTGGGCGCAGCTCAAACGGCCAGCCGATTCGTCTCACGGGGAGGATCACGCCTCTCGACATCACCGCCGGCGCGAACCTGCGCATCACTGGAGCGGGCATCGCACTTGATCAGGTGCTTCGTGATGCGCTCCCGGAACAGTCTCGCCGGGCATTCGATGCGCTGTTTGACGCGGAAGCGCATCAGCGCGCTCAAGCCAGCGGAGTACTCCCCACCGCCGAAGATATCAAGCGATACCGAGAAGAGCGTCGCAGGATCATGACGGACCTGCGAGATACCGATGTTGATTCGCTCTCCGATCCCGAACGCAAAGTATATGAGCACAAGCAGGCGGAGGCAGCCCGGCTCGCGCGGATAATCGAGGCGGGACCGTTCGAACTTGGTGGGGAGGTTGATCTGGATTTGCGGGTGACACGAAACGTCGGGCGTGGTCAGCCAACGGTCATTGCCGGCGACATGGACATCCGCCGCGCGCACATCATGTACGACCGCTTCCCGTACCCGATGATGGTTCAGGCTGGCACGCTCGAATGGACGTACGATGCGATCAGCATCGGAGAAAGCACAGATGAGCCGCTGAGTTTCATCACGCCGGGTGGAGGAGCAGGCCGTGCGTCGGGGGCGATCCACTTGCTGCATGGGCCGGTACGCGTCGAGCCGGAACTGAACCTGGACGTGATTGGCGATCGTGTGAACGCAGCAGTGTTTCAGGCGATACCAGCGAACGCAAATCGTGATGTGCAGATTGCCGACGTGCTCGACAGTCTGCACCTCGATGCGATTCTGGATTACGCAGGCGTGGTGAACACGGATGAGACCGGCAGCGTGCAGTATGCGTTTACGGTCGTGGCTTCGAATGGTGAGGCGCATCCGGACGCCGAGATCACAGAAATGGTCGGCATGTCCGGCGTGTACTGGCCTGAATCTTTAACGCTTGAAAATGTAGAGGCACATTTGCTGGTTCGACCGGACGGGGTGACACTCGATCAGGTCACCGCACATCACGCGGGCGGGCGGATTGCTGCCTCAGGTGTGTTTGGAGGTGCGAACGGCCACACCAACCTCACCGTCGACTTTGAAGACATGCCAGTCGATTCCTATCTGGTGGATCTTGCGCCCAGCAACGATGAGCAGCGATTACGCCAGATATGGGACAGATATAAGCCAACTGGGCGATTCGATGCGCACATCCTGTATGATGATGCCAAGAACGAGGGACACCCGGTACTTCGTTTTGAGCCGAATCGCATCAATGTGCAGGTTGCTGATTCGCAGTTCGCGATTGCGCGTGAAGCAGGTTCGATTGATATCGAGCGGGGCTTTGCGACGTTTGAGGATCTCGCCCTGCGACTCCGACAGGGATCGCGTGATGATGGCCGGATCGTGTTGCAGGGCAGCTACGGGCCGACAGCTGCCGGCGACGATCTGCGCGTGTCCGGCGTGTGGCTCGATGCCCGGTTTGAATCACCCGCGGTGCCGGAAGTCATGTATCTCGTGGATGCTGTGCAACTCGCGGAGCAATACACCGCGTATGAAATGGCAGGAAAGTTCGACGGCATCTTCTTCTACGAGTCGTCAACGGAGCAACGCGAACGCGGCTTTGAGATTGAAATGCATCCGCATGAACTGTCGCTGCTTCGTGACGACACGCGAATCAATGTGACGCTCGATGATGACACGGTACTTATGATGACGCCGGGACAAGTCGCAGTGCCCAATGCTTCCGGCACGATTAACGAGAGTGCATTTTCAGTGACCGGCTCGCTGGCCTTCGACACGAACTGGCAGGAAGCACTGTTCGATATCGGATTCGATGGTTACCTCAGCGATCCGCAGGTGCGGGCCATCATGCCGGTTGCTGTGCAGGAAGCAATGTACGCCCTCGAGTTTACCGAGGCCAAGCCGAGCATGGCGAGAGACTGCCGCCTCCGGCTGTGGAATCGCGCGGATGACCCGACACGAGTTGACAATCTGACGACAATCGACTCTGCATTCACCGGGCGAATTACATCGCGTGATGCAGCACTGCTTGCGGGTGTTGAGTTCGACCACGTTGTCGGAAACTTCGACGTGAACTACAACAGTGTCGCAGGCGAGGATTCACTGACAGTTGATGTTGCTGTGGATGAAATGGATGTGATCGGGCAGCGTGTGACGGATGCGACAACTGTGCTCGAGTTGATTCCTGAGCGCCAGTCGATCGCGGTACGGAACGCACGCGGCGAGTGTTATGGTGGCGCGCTGGTTGTTGAGGCTCAAGTCGGTCTGGATGAAAATCGTGACTATTCGCTGACGGTCGACCTCGTTGGTGTTGGTCTTGCGGAGATGTTCGAAACGGCCGTACCCCGCGAGATGACGCAGGACGGGAGCATCGCAAACGCGAAGCAGGTCGGTGAGTTGTATGGCAAACTTGTGATGGCCGGTGTGCGCAACGCAGAGCCATCTCAGGCTCGAGGGCGCGGATCGATTCGTGTGGTGGATGCAGCGATGGCTCGAATGCCGATTACGCTTCGGCTCATTCAACTGCTGGAACTTATGCCCCCACTGAGCGAGAGCTTCAACTACGCCGACGCGTCTTTCTATGTGGAAGGGGAACGACTTGTCTTCGAAGAGATACTGCTGGAATGCCCGACGCTGCAACTGATCGGCACCGGCGATATGGTCATGGAAACGATGGAAATCGACTGGATCCTCCGCAGCCGTGGCACATTGAGCCTTATTCGCGAACTTGTCGGCGGGGTGAGCAATACACTGTTCGGCATTCGAGTGACCGGACCATTGAAAGACCCCGCCGCAGAACTTGTTCCGATTCCAGTGATCGGAGAGCCGGCAATCCGGGAGCAACAGCCGCGCGATGAAAGCCCGAACGAAGCGGCCGACGCGATGCAGCCAGATGAGGAGTAGACAACGAATGCCGCGAACTAGGGCGGATACAACAGAAAAGACCGACTCAGAACTGATCGACCAACTCATCGAGCGAGCGGGCGGCGAAGCCGAAACGTTCCGGGGTCGACTTGTGTCTCAGATGATCGACACATCGCTCAAACTGTTGCGCGAGGGCCACGACTCCGGGCAGTTGAAGCTCATGAACGCTGCTTTGAAGGAGATGCGGTACGCATATCGGGTCTTCAACCAATATCCCGCGGCGCGCAAGGTGACAATCTTCGGCTCTGCCCGCACGCCCGAGGATGATCCCGACTACGCCATCGCGCGCGAGTTCAGCCGCGATATGGCAAGAGCCGGCTGGATGGCGATCACTGGTGCTGGCGATGGCATCATGAAAGCCGGGCACGAAGGCCCGCAGCGTGAAGCAAGTTTCGGACTGTCGATCCGGTTGCCGTTTGAAACAACAGCCAACGCGGTTATCGAAGGTGATCCGAAGCTGATCAACTTCCGCTACTTCTTCACACGCAAACTGATGTTTCTCAGCCACTCCGACGCGGTGACCGTGTTGCCCGGTGGATTCGGCACACAGGACGAACTCTTCGAGACGCTCACACTGATTCAGACTGGAAAGAGCAATGTCATGCCGATCGTATTGCTCGAACATGGCGGCGGTACCTACTGGGAGCATTGGCGAGATTACATCCGCAGCAACCTGCTGGCCAAGGGGATGATCAGTCCAGAAGATGAATCGCTCTATCACATTACACGCGACGCGGATGAAGCTGCGGAGCATATCCGGCATTTCTACCGGATATATCATTCCAGTCGGTACGTTGGGCCACACCTGGTGATCCGGCTGCATCGCGCACTCACCACTGATGAACTTGCGTGCTTGAATGAGCAGTTCGCGACCATTCTTGTGAAGGAAGGGCGGATCGAAGCGACCGAACCGCTTGCCGGTGAGACCGACCATCTGGACATGCCGAGAATTGCGTTTGATCATCATCGGCATCAATATGGCGAATTACGGCGTATGATTGACCACATCAATGACTTTGCTGCGTGAAAACAAGGTTGTTCGACGTGCGACACTCTGCCTTGGCACTCTTGCGATGCTCATCGGGTGTTCTGCGGGCCAGGTCGCCGGTGGGCCGGACGCCGGCGAGGCGAGCGGAACATTTGCCGAGGGAGCTGTCAGTCGGCTCACGAGTACGGACAACGGCCTCCAGGTGCGCAAGTGGCTCGTGCCGGCCGAGCCCGAGCAGATTGCAGCTGCGTTTGAGCGACTTGAAGCAACTGATTCTGCTGACGCTCAGACGCATGCCCGCATGAAGGCCAATGGACTTCGGTTGTTCCGAGTGGGGCCGGATCAACTCAACCAACTGCAAACAGCGCTCGGTGAACTGACCATGGATGCAACTGCCTGGTTCGGCCAGGTCACACGGTGGCGTCCGATGCAAAGCAGGAGGGTGCCGAATCAGGGGACGGTTGTTGCGATTGACGGCCACCTCGAGCGATTTCGAGAGGGCGCCCTGCAGTTGGCGCTTCGATGTTGGACTGTGCCGATGGAAGAGCAGCCAGTTGTTCAGTTGGAGCTTGCGCTGCACCAGCGTGTGCCGAGGTCACAGCGTGACCTGCGCCGACTCATGGAACTTGGCGCGGGAGAGGATGTGCGACCAATCTCCTCGCTGAGAGTCGATCTTCCGCTGCACGTGAATGAGTTCCTCGTACTCGCGACAGTGGTGGAGGAGCAGAGCGAGCAAGATCTTGCCGATGCGGCGCAGCCCTCGGAGGCGATTGGGTTGCCGGGACCGGCAGTAGAGGTGCCGCCAACAATCGGGAGGTGGCTGCTCGACACGGAATCGCCGCGGCCGCTTCGAGGCATTTATGTATTCAGTGCGAGGATCCCTGAAGCCCTGTTTCCGAGCGATGCATCGAACGCAGGTGAAACGGACGAGTCGCTGTGACGCAAGGGATTGATCGTGACCGAGTCTCGGAAGTTGAGGGGGCGGCCTCGAAGAACGGCGTGTCGCGCGGATTCCAGCCGGCGAGGTCGCTTGCCGTACTCCCAACGCTGTGCACGCTGGGAAACCTGATCGCCGGCTTCGCAGCAATGCAATATGCGACGAAAGACCCTTCCACCACCGTCGGGTTTGGCTGGACACCGCTCGGTTTCGCGGCGGCTCTCGTCTTTCTTGGTCTTGTGCTTGATGCCATCGACGGATCGATCGCGCGGCTGATGCGGGCGAGTTCGGAGATTGGCGCGGAAGTCGACTCCCTCGCCGACATGGTCACGTTCGGCGTCGCGCCAGCGTTCCTCGCAATCTCTTTGTTGCGGAACTCACTCGCCCTTGACGGGTTCATCATCGGCCCGTGGGCAGATGACATACTCGGGAAAGCCATCTGGACGTCCGCCGCTGTTTATGTTTGTTGTGCAGCCCTTCGACTGGCTAAGTTCAATCTCGGCTTTGACGAATCCGATGAAGCGAAAATGACGTTTCACGGCCTGCCATCACCCGGGGCCGCCGGTCTGATCTGCGCCCTTGTCATCCTGCATCAGCACCTTGTGCGCCAGTATGGTGTTGATGAGCAGGCTCTCGGCCGGATCATGGGTGCCGCAATGCCCTTGCTCCTGCTGGGGACAGCGATTGGCATGATCAGTTCAATCCCCTACGTACACTTCACGAATCGGTTTCTGCGGGGAACGAAGAGTTTTCGCTATGTCGCAAGAATCGCGATCATCATGGTGGCGTTGATCTGGTTCCTGCAGGAAGCACTTGCCATCGCGTTCGCTGTTTACGTTGGCCTGAGTCCGGCTGTTTGGCTGGTCAGGGTGATTCGTGGTCGTTTTGGCAACCGCTGACGCGCCGGTTCGGTCGACTTTCAGCATGCATCGGGTACCCTTGAGCCTCATGGGTGCTGAGAGTGTCATTCGAACGCGGTTTGCCCCGAGCCCGTCGGGAGATTTGCATGTTGGCGGCGCGCGCACTGCCCTTTACTGCTGGGCATACGCGCAGCAGCATGGCGGGAAGTTCATTCTGCGAATCGAGGACACAGATCAGAAGCGATCATCCGATGCGGCAAGTGTCGGGTTCCTCGGGTCGCTCAAGTGGCTTGGCATCGATTGGGATGAGGGCCCGCAGCACGAAGGCTGTGGCGGCGGGAAGGCCGGGCCGTACTACGCGTCACAGCGGCTGTCGATCTATCACGAATGGATCGGCCGGCTGATCGAATCGGGCAAAGCGTATCGGGCGTTTGAGACCGAGGATGAACTCGCGGCCGCTCGTGACCATGCCAGCAAAGAGAAACGTAACTACCGGTATGACAGGGCGGCACTCCAGCTTGATGCGGGAACAGTACAGTCATATCTCGACGAGGGCAGGCCGCACGTCGTGCGATTTCGCCTGCCGGATGATCTCGAGCAGGTGATCGTTCGAGACGAGGTGCTCGGCACAATCACGACGTCCATCGATGAACTCGACGACTTTGTGATACTCAAGAAGGATGGTTTTCCGACGTATCATTTTGCTGTTGTCGTTGATGATGAGCTAATGGGCGTGACGCACGTGATTCGCGGGCAGGAACATCTCAATAACACGACGCGGCACGTCCTGCTTCAGCAAGCCATGGATTTTCGAAGACCTGTGTATGCGCATGTTTCTGTTATCCAGAACCCGGATGGCTCAAAGATGAGCAAGCGCGACAAGGACAAGGCGCTTCGTTCGGCTGTCAAACAACGTTGTATCGACTCGCACCCTGCGATCAACGCCGATCGTTGGCAGTGGTGGACAAGCAACAAGTCGCATCAACTCGAGCCGAGCGAGCTTGCCAATCTCGCTGAAGCACTGAACGTGAAACTTCCTGAGATCAATGTCGATGATTTTCGGCGAGCAGGGTATTTGCCCGATGTTGTGGTGAACTATCTCGCGCTTCTCGGCTGGTCTCCCGGAGAGGATCGCGAGAAGTTCGATCGCACGTGGTTCTGCGATCATTTTTCCTTGTCTCGACTCATCAAGTCACCTGCAAAGTTTGATCGCGCGAAGCTGCTCGCCTTTAACCATGACGCGATTCAGGAAATGACCAGTGAGGAGTTCGCAACACAGTTGCGATTCCACGCGGAAAGGTATCATGTAGCGTTCCTCGATCATTTTGAAGATGATCAGTTCCGGACATTTGCCGATATCAACCATGCGAGATCAAAGACGCTGGACGATCCATTCCGGGACGGGGAGTTCTTCCTCGTGGACAGTTCCGAGCTTGCATATGAGATGTCCAAGCCGGTCCGCAAAGCGCTTATCAATGGTGAACCGAACGGGATTGACCGGCTGAGAATCGCGCGAACCGTATTCGGTGAGATGAATCCGTGGAGTGTCGCGAATATCGAGAACACATTGCAGTCTCTTGCAGATGCCCATGCGGAGGGCAACCTCGGGAAGTTTGCACAGCCGTTGCGTGTCGCCGTCACTGGTGGGCCTGTCAGCCCACCAATTGCAGAGACTCTCTTTCTGCTTGGCAGAGAGCAAACCATTACGCGTATTGAACACTGTGTGCATTCGTGCGGAAGAACAGTAACATCATGACGACCGCTGAATCATCCCCAAAGCTTGATTTCCTTCGAACTATTGTCGCGGATGACAAGCAGTCGGGTCGAACACCGACGATTGTCACCAGATTCCCACCGGAACCGAATGGATATCTGCATATCGGTCATGCAAAAGCGATTTGTGTCGACTTCGGCGTGGCGGAGGAGTTTGATGGCCGTTGCCACCTCCGCTTTGACGATACGAACCCAATCAAAGAAGAAAAGAAGTTTGCTGATGCCATGAAGGAAGATCTTCGCTGGCTCGGATTCGACTGGGGTGAGCATGAGTATCACGCCTCCGAGTATTTCCAACAGTTGTACGAGTGGGCGGTCCTGCTCATTCGGGCGGGCAAGGCCTACGTTGACGATCAGTCTGCAGACGCGATCCGCGAATCACGTGGCACGCTCACCGAGCCCGGCAGGGCATCACCTTTTCGGGATCGGCCCGTCGAAGAGAGCCTTGATCTTTTCGAACGCATGAAATCGGGCGAGTTCCCCGATGGATCACATGTCCTGCGCGCCAGGATCGATATGACATCGCCGAACCTGAATCTGCGAGACCCGGTCATGTACCGCATTCTGCATGCAGCACATCCGCGCACCGGTACGGATTGGTGTATTTACCCGATGTACGACTGGGCACACGGTCAGAGCGACTGGATAGAAGGCATCACGCATTCATTATGTTCACTTGAGTTTGAGGATCATCGTCCGCTGTATGACTGGTTCATTGATCAGTTGGCTGAGCTCGGCGCACAGCCTGAAAGCGCTGGGGATCGGCCGCGACAGATTGAGTTCGCGCGACTGAATCTCTCGCACACGATCGTGACAAAACGAGTTCTGCGGCGGCTGGTCGATGAACGATTTGTCGATGGTTGGGACGATCCGCGCATGCCCACCCTTGCAGCACTCCGGCGGCGCGGCTATCCGGCAGAGGCAATTCGCAGCTTCATTCGAACTGTCGGGCTGACGAAATACAACTCACTGACGGATATCGCGCTTCTCGAGCACGCCGTTCGCGAGGAGTTAAACAGGACCGCGCAACGTCGCATGGGCGTACTGGATCCGATCAAGGTCATCATCGAAAACTATCCGGAACATGAGAGCGAGCTCGTCGACGCTGTCAACAACCCGGAGAATGAGGCTGAGGGTACCCGGCAGGTGCCGTTCTCACGCGAACTTTACCTGGAACGTGAGGACTTTATGGAAGATCCACCCAGAAAGTTCTTTCGCCTCGCTCCGGGTCGGGAAGTGCGCCTGAGATGGGCCTACTTCATTACTTGCAAAGAAGCCATCAAGGACGAAACAGGAACAATCACGGAACTCCGCTGTACGTATGATCCTGCTACCAAGGGCGGCGACGCACCAGATGGCAGGAAGGTGAAGGGAACCTTGCATTGGGTGTCTGCGCCGCACGCAGTTGACGCGCAGGTGCGGCTGTTCGATCGGTTGTTCGCTGTTGAAAATCCGTTGGCGGAAGGTCGTGACATCACAGAGTTACTCAACCCGGACTCGCTCCAGATCATCAATGCGAAGGTTGAGCCATCAGTCGCAGATGCCGAGCCGGGTGATGTCTTTCAGTTCGAGCGCAAGGGATATTTCTGCATTGACTCAAGTGAGAACAAACTCATCGTGAACCGAACTGTCCCGCTTCGCGACTCGTGGGCCAAAGTGCAACAACGTGGCGATTCGTAATGGAGTGCCATGAGGAGTGACACAGATGAATCACGTGAGGTCGGAATGGAAGCTGTGAAGCCGATTCCATCAGTGCGTATGCTTCTCAACGAGTTCATCGATTACGCCGGGCTGTTTCCTCCGGCTCGACTCGAAATGCAGCAAACGGTTGATAACTACGCCCGTTCTCTTGCTGGCGATGAATCATGGATGATTGGGCGGCTCATCATCCCCGTCGCGCGTCTGGATGAGTTCGAGGCATGTGCGGGGCAGCTTCTTCCGGTGAGCCAGGAACTGGACGAGCCATGGCGCATTTCTGCGATCACTGCACCGGCCGGGGATGATGCGCTGGAATCTGATCTCGCGCGTGTTGCGATGTTTAATGATGCGCATGCCAATCCGGATGCCGGACTCGCCATCATCGATGTTCTGGAGATGAAGGGCGCCACCACTGCACGGATTGATACTGCTCTCGACAGGATGCCTGATGAGGTATTCCCCTTCTTTGAGATGCCTGTCGACCGGGATCCCCGCGGGCTGATTGCATCTCTTGCGGGCTCTGATGCTGGTGCCAAGATTCGCACGGGTGGTGTCACGGCTGATCTGCATCCGGCGGTGGGAGATGTCGCGCGGTTCATCACTGCGTGCGCCTCGGCGTCAGTTCCGTTCAAGGCCACGGCCGGGCTGCATCAGCCGCTGCGGCACTTTGCGAAAGCTGTTGAAACAGAGCAGTTCGGCTTCTTCAACATTTTTATTGCTGCGATATTTGCGTATGCGGATCTCGTCACTGAAGACGAGCTGCCCGCCCTGCTGACAGAACAAAATGCATCGGCCTTCGAGTTTCATGCAGAGGCAATCGGATGGAATGGACGGCACGCTGACATCGACACCGTCGATGATGCGCGGCTGATGTTTGCCGCCAGCTTTGGATCGTGCTCGATCGACGAGCCCGTGGAAGCATTGCGCTCACTTGATCTCATTTGAAACAACTGACTGTATACATACCATGCTGACCAACAAGACCCATGATCCCCAACTGACCAGTTGGGTAGAGAGCGCCAACGACCCGGGTTCCGACTTCCCGATCCAGAACCTTCCGTACGGCGCGTTCGACCGCGCCGACGATCCCGACTTCGTTCCTCACATCGGCGTGGCAATTGGCGATATGGTGTTTGACATCACCCGTGCCGTCGACATGGAATTCCTGCCGCTGCCTGAGGAAGTCGCTTTCGACTTCACAGTCGGCGAACTGAACGGTTTCCTTGCGGCCGGAGCCGATGTCTGGGCGCAAGTGCGGGCGATCCTGAGTGACCTTCTGCGGTCGGACAATCCAACCCTGCGCGATGATGACGATCTACGCGCGCAGTTGCTTGTGCCGATGAGCGATGTGGAGCTTGCTGCGCCCGTCGGCGTTGGTGATTACACTGATTTTTACGCCTCCATTCATCATGCCACAAACGTGGGTTCAATGTTCCGGCCGGACAATCCACTGTTGCCGAACTACACGCATGTGCCCATCGGTTACCATGGGCGGGCAAGTTCACTGATGATCAGCGGCACGCCGATCATTCGCCCGAAAGGACAGTTGAAACCGGACGATGGGCCGCCGGAATACGGGCAATGCAAACTGCTCGATTACGAAATGGAAATGGGCTTTTTCGTTGGCCGTGGTAACGACCTTGGCGACACGATCAACATCGGCGATGTGCGCGACCACCTGTTTGGGATGGTAATCGTCAATGACTGGTCCGCGCGCGACATCCAGAAGTGGGAATATCAGCCGCTTGGGCCGTTCAACGCGAAGAACTTCGCGACCACAGTAAGTCCCTGGATCGTCACGCTTGAGGCGCTCGCACCATTTCGTATCGCGGGTCCGCCGCGGGAGGGCGATCAGCCGAACCCGCTGCCGTACCTGCAGGCGCCTGATGACGAACACGGACACTGGGGGATCGACATGGAGGTGGAGGTTCTGATTGCCTCCGAGCAGATGCGACGTGATGGCGCAAAGCCGGTGATGATCAGTCGAGGTAACTTCAACGAGATGTACTGGACGATTGCTCAAATGCTGGTGCATCACGCTTCGAGCGGCTGCAATATGCAACCGGGGGATCTGCTCGCGACTGGGACGATTTCGAACGCGTCAGAAGATTCACGCGGCTGTTTGCTCGAACGCACGTGGCGTGGTGAAAATCCGATCGATCTGCCGGATGGCACGCAACGCAAGTTCTTGCTTGATGGTGATGAAGTCATCATGCGCGCGTATTGCGAACGTGAGGGTGCGCGGCGGATCGGATTCGGCGAATGTCGAGGCGTTATCGCCCCGGCGTCTGCGTAGCGGTGGGCGGCCTGTCATCTGGAAGCGTAAACAGCAGATCGGTCGTGTCGTTATTCGGCCCGCGAGGCAGGCCACCGTCATCCTCACCATCCTGAAAAACACTGTATAACATATACATTCGACCGTGTTTATCTGGTACATCGAGAAGGCGATAAATAAACGGACTCCCGGAGAATGGGTCGACAGGCACTGGCGACAGCCATGATTCTTCGAGTTCATCGAGCGACTGCGGCAGCCGGCCGTGTTCACTCTGGAAGCCTTCAATCGCGTAAAGGAGCTGCACGCCGTATCGAAGTGCGCGATGGTAAGCCTGATTGTACAGTAACCCAGACCCGCCTGGACGATTGACGCGATACAGCGAAAATCGCCAGTCATCGACAATGTTGGCCTCTGCCGCGTTTATCATGCGACGAGCATCAGGATACGGAAGTTCTGCCATTACCAGTAAGCGAGCATGCTCGTCGTCGATTCGCTGAATCATGTCCTTGCGGGAGGCGAACAGGGTTCCCGCGAGATTCAGCAGCCGCGGGTGGTACGTCTGCGTCCTGGGGTTCCCTGAAACGGAGATACCATGTTTGTTCAACTCGCTGAAGAGCATGACTCCGTCATTGTTGCCATCGTCGCTGTACAAGAATTGTATGAGTTCATGAAAAAAGACATGTTCGCCATCAAGCGACGTGTGTAGCGCGGACGCCATATCGATAGAAGCCAGCAGAGCGATAACATCACGTGCACAGTCTTGTGAAACAGTGTGACGGTTGGCATACGCGATGAGCTCTGTGAAGGCCATGTAGTGTATGGTTACACCAATGAGATACTGTATCAGTGTCGGCTGCAGGGCAATCGCATGCCCAAGCGAGAAAATCGCTTCGGCGGCGCGCAGTGCACGATGTGTATCACCGGTTCGGAAGGCATCATGCATATCGGCTCGCAGTGCGGCAGCCAATGATTGGTCGACGGTAAGCCGTGGAAAAAGCAAAACGCGGAAGAGCGGCTGCGGTTGCGTTGCCTCGTGTATGCGGTAGTCGGTCTTGACGATATTCGCAGCGGTGCGCGCCTTCAGCAGCGGCGTGACAATATCTTCATCGCGAAAATATTCCAGAGCGATCTGCGCGAAAGCGACCGCTTCTTCGTAATCACTGTCGTTGGCGAGCAGCCATTTGTCCTGTGAGTCCTCGAACAGGATGCTGTAGTTTGTCCTGTTGGCATGAAGTGGTGGACGAGTGAGTTGGTCGAGTGCGATCTCGACGCGATCAAAGCGGGCGTGCGCTTTGTCTATCAATGCCCATCCGTTTTCACCTGGCGGTTGTGCGTCTCGGACGATCTGTTCGAGTTCCGACATCGCATTCATCGTGACATTCGGCTGCACCGTGAGGGCCCACCCAACCCACCATCCAAGATACACAACGCATGTGAGCGTGATGAGCAGAGCGACTCGTCGCAGTCGCAGCCATCCCCGGAGAAGGCCCCGGCGGTCTTGCGCGCGATGTCTGCTCATTGGACCAGCAATCCGGCGTCATCCCGGGCGCGTTCCTTCTTCTCATTCTTGCGCGCGAGTTTGGCAAGCGTGGCGCGATCGAACACGATCTCGTCGCCAACTTCAACCTCAAGATCTTTCAGCGTCCCGGACTTGAGTTCCACTGCATACTGTGCCGCTCTCTTGCTGCGGTAGAGTGTGAGCCGCTGCTCGTAGGCGAAGAGAGACTCTTTCTCACCGCGCGGCTCTTCCGCCTTCATCTCGTGCAACGCTACGACCCGGCCGCGCGAGTTGAGAAACGCAACATCAATATCGATCACGCAGTTCTTCATCCAGAACGACAGGGTCCGCGTGCCCGTCGGGTAGACGAAGATCATGCCTTCATCCTCCGCGAGTTCGGTTCTGTCCATGAGTCCCTTTGCCCGTGACGCGCTGTCCGCAGCCACCTCGAGTTCGAAGATGTGCTTTCCGATACGGATCTTCGCGGTCAGCGGCTTGTCGTCATCGTTCTTTGTCTTCTCGCCGCGTTTCTCAGTCTGCGACTTCTCCTGATTTGATTCGGATTGCTTACCCTCACCTTGCGCAAGTGCAACGGTCGTGATCGGGATGTTCGACTGGCTCGCCGTCGATTTAACCGCGCAGGCAACGCAGGTGATGAGCGTGATGACGATCGGCATCCAACACAGTTGTCGTACGCGCATTTGGGCGCCTCCGTATCAGCCGCTCGTGTCGACGGCAGTGTCCTTGAGCCGGTGTGATCCATCCGGGTTGTGTTGCTGCGAAGGTCGTGGCGTGCCGTTTGTCGATGCCTGCGCTGCCGGGTGTTCATGCCAGCTTTTCGGATAGTGCGCATCGTCAAGTCCCAGCGCGGCTGTCGTGGGAATCAGCGGGCGGAACGTGTCACACATGACGGCGAGTTCATCCGTCCAGTTCTTGCCCAGTGACGCCTCGACGGTTCCCGGGTGCGGCCCGTGCGGAATTCCCTGCGGGTGCGCGGTGATTGAGCCAACTTCAATCCCTTTGCGCGCCTTGTAGTTGCCTTCCACGTAATACAGCACTTCATCCGAATCAAGATTGCTGTGGTTGTACGGCACCGGGATTGCTTCGGGATGGAAGTCCAGCGCACGCGGGCAGAATGAGCAGATCACAAAGTTATGCGCCTCGAAGGTTTGATGGATCGGCGGCGGCATGTGTAACTGACCCGTGATCGGCGCGAAGTCATCGATATTGAACGTGTACGGGTAGTAGCATCCGTCCCAGCCGACGACATCCAGCGGGTGATACTCATACGTATAGCTGTGCACACTGTCGAGCGCCTTGATGCGCACTTCAAACTCGCCCGCTTCATCATAGGTGAGTGGCAACTGCGGCCCGTGCAGATCGCGCTCGCAGTAGGGGGCATGCTCCAGGAACTGCGCCGTCTTCTTCGAGATATACCTCGGCGGCGGCAGAATGTGCGAAGCATTGCACGTCTCGATTACGAGGAATCGCGCGTTGGGCTCATCGGCCGGCTGCTCATCGAAGACCATCTTGTAGATGGTGCCCTTCGGAATGATGATGTAGTCTTTCTTGCGGAAGGCCAGTGTGCCGAACTGTGTGTACAGCGTGCCCGAACCAAAATGGATGAAGATGCACTCATCACCCATCGCGTTCTTGAAGTGGTAATCCATCGGCTCGGCCGGCACGCAGATGCTCATCTGGCAGTCCGCATTGCCGAAGAGAACCACGCGGCCCGTGACGGGATCACCCTTTGCATCCATCGGCATCGTCTTCAGGTGCCGCATGCGCATGGTGTCGGCTTCCGCATACTCGACCTTCGTCGAATACAGCGCGTTCCAGCCCGTCACCTGCGTGGGCGGATGAATGTGATACAACGTGCTCGTCGGGCCGACGAATCCCTCCGTGCCGAAGACCTCTTCAGAATACAACGCGCCATCCGGGCGGCGGAACTGAATGTGCCGTTTCGGCGGGATCTGGCCGAGTTTCGAGTAGTAAGGCATGACGCGCCTCCTGCGTCAGAAAGCATGCTTTGAAGATTCCCACTATTGTAGGCGGCGGCCGCCATCGCGCCGAAGAATCCATCCGGAGATCGAATCATCGCTGTCGGACCATCCATTGTGCTGCTCGCACTCATCGCATTCGTGTTCGCCGCTGTGATCATCGTCCTCTGGCCGCGCGGCCGGCGGGTGAACGAGCCCGTCTGCGGCAAGTGCAGCTACCCAGTCCATGGGCTGGAGACCATGACATGCCCCGAGTGCGGCAGCGACCTGCGCGCCGTCGGCATCTACACGCCCGCCATGCGGCATCGGCTCGGGCCGGTCGCGCGCATCCTCCTGTGGACGATCCTCCTGCCGATCCCTGCGATGATCATTACGCAGGTCGTGTACAACCAGATTCCCACGCGCTGGATCACATCACTCACCGTCGATTACACCGTGCCAGACTCGGGCAACTACCATGCGCTGCAACTCAAACTCCAGGGCGAAGGTCGCGGCCAGATCGCCTACCAGACAGCCGACATCCAACTCACGCTGAGCGATACCACCACTTCTGAAACACTCACGATCGATGTTGACGACATGACCGTGCTCGAATCCGAAACGCTCGAGACAGGCCAGCCAATCGACGGGCCCCGCTTCGCTGAGTGGATGGAGTCGCAGGGTGTTGCACTCAACGAAGCCGTCCGGGCTGAGGCGGGCGAGGCCATCTGGAACATCATCAGCTTTGCCAGCGGCAGCACAACCGCGTCGACCGGCTCCTTCCGCGGCGTCAGCTCTTCATCAGGCACATCCAATCAGCCCGCCGGTTGGTTCATGCCCGCGGCCGTTGCATTCTGGGCGCTGGTGTACCTGGTCGGCGCGGTGCTGTTCGTCCGTGCCAGCCGACGGTCAGCGCAGCAGGCGTAAGCGATTCCGCGCGACTGATTACGTCTGCCCTGGCCACGCTTCGCCTGCATCCTGCTCCGCATCCCGGAACGACTTGCGAATCGCCTGCACCACATCATCCGGCAGCGGCGGCTTGCCTGCGATGGCAATGTTCTGTTCGATGCGCCTCGGGTTCGTCGTCCCCACGATTGCAGTATGCACGCCCGGCTGATGCAGCGAGAACCGCAGCGCCAGCTCCGCCCAGTCGCTCGGCGCGCCCTCGGGCAGCTTCGCCGGGTCGAACGCCATCGCATCCATGCGCTTCGCATACTCACTGCGATAATTGGTGTACTCTTCGGGCGCATCGCTCCGCCAGACAGCATTCGCGATCGGCCGTTTCACCATCACGCCGATGTCGCGCTCCACGCACTGTGGCAGCACCATGTCGATGTTGTTCTGATCAAACAGGTTAATCGACGTCTGAATCACGCTCAGCTCGGGCATTGCCGCAGCGTACGCAGCCGCTTCACCATCGCCCGAGTAGCCGATGAACTTCACCTTGCCCGCATCGCGGCATTCGATCAACCCGTTCCACGCATCGCCGCGCTTCAGGTCATCCATTTCGCATGAATGCAGCAGGCACACATCCAGCCGGTCCGTCCCCATGATCTTCAGCGAGCGATCAACCGCCTGCGTCACGTTCCCCGCAGTCCACGCGGGCGCATCGATATCATCCGCGTCGCGGCCGCACTTGGAGATCAGCACATACTCATCGCGCCGGTGGCCGATCGCCTCTCCGATGAGCCATTCCGAATCGCGATACATCACCGCGGTGTCGATGACATTCACCCCCTTGTCGAGCAGCCCGTTGAGCAGCGCCGCGATCTGTTCGCGCGGCACATCGAGCACGCCGATCTCCGCCCCGCCGAAGCCCAGCGGTGAAACCTGAAGGTTCGTTCTGCCGAATCGTCTCTTGTTCATTTCAACACTGTACCGCCACAGGAAATAATTTGCTTCGTTCGGGCGTTCTTACAGTTGGAGACGGCCCATGTCGGACGATCCGCGTCACATGCAGTGTATGGAAGTTTGGGGCGGCAACACCGCAATGGACTCTGCCGTCGCCATGCCCGGCATGGATGCATGGGTCTTCGCCCAGCCATTTGGTGACAGTTCCGATGGTGGCGGCGATGTCTACTACGTCTCCAGTTGTTCAACTGGGCGAATAACGCGAATGCTTCTCGCGGATGTCAGCGGGCATGGCGTCGCCGTGGCAGATACCGGCCGCATGCTTCGCGAGATGATGCGCCAGCATGTCAATCGCGTCGATCAGACCGGCTTTGTCCGGAAGTTGAACGAAGCGTTCGGCGATGTTGCCAAAGCAGGCGGCTTCGCGACGGCCGTCGTCATGGGTTACTTCGCGCCCACACGCACGCTCTCGCTGTGCAATGCAGGCCATCCGCCGCCCATGCATTATCGTGCCGCAGACGAGCAGTGGAGGCCGCTCTCATTTGAAGATGCTTCGCCGAACCGGGATGCCATCGCCGACCTTCCGCTTGGTGTGCAGCCAGACACGTCATATTCCCGCACGCGTGTCCGGCTCGAACAGAACGACTTTGTCCTGTGCTATTCCGATTCCGCCATCGAATCGAGGGATGCATCGGGTGTGATGCTGGGAGTCGCCGGCCTCGCCGCAGCGCTCAATGGCCTTGGGGCGGTCACGGAAGACACCGCGCTGCCCCGCCTGCGCGAACATCTCCGCGCAATGAACGCAGACAATCTCGCCGGCGATGATGTTACGCTCATGCTCATCACGCCCAACCTCGCAGCAGACAAAGCGCCGTTCATCACACGCATGGCAGGCATGGGCGCGTTCATGCTTTCAGTCGTCAAGCGCCCCTTCGGCGGCGATCCCGTCGCCTGGCCCGAAATCTCGCGCGAAACACTCCTCGGCGGCCTGCTTCCGAACACCGCCCGCAGCTAACCTTCGAATCAGGTATCGGCATGTGATCGATTCTCCGGCCCTTGGCTGAGAAGCTTCACAGAATCTGCATATTCGAACGTCCCTCATCACTGAACATCTGTGCTATATCTGAATGTTGATACACTGCAACAGATCGGAACTTCGTGTTCGTTCCAAGCTCATTGAGCAGCTCGCTGGAGTTGATCCCATGCATATTCAAGGTCTCGCATCGCTGCTGGTCATTCCGCTCCTTGCTGGATGGCAATTCTCCAGCCAAGCCATGGCACCCGATACGCCGCCGGCCACTGGCAGCGTCATTTTCATCCATCCTGATGGTGCGAGTGCTGCCCACTATGCAACGCTGCGGCTCGTTGACGCCGGCCCCGATGGGAAGATTCACTGGGACACGCTGCCGGCGATGGCCATCTACACCGAGCATGTTTCCGATGCGCTCACACCGAGTTCGAATGCGGGCGCAACGATTCATGCCTACGGCATCAAGACCCCGCGCCGCAGCTACGGCACAGATGGAGAGAACCCCATCGTTGATGCAGCCGGTCGAAGCAAGTCTGTGATGCGCCAGGCCCAGCGAGCTGGCATGTCCATTGCACTGATCAACTCCGGCGTTCACTCTGAGCCCGGGACGGGCTGTTTTCTGACATCCGTGGCCGCGCGCAGCATGCACGAGGAGATCGTCGAGCAACTTGTTACTTCAGAGGCAGACATTCTTTTCGGTTCCGGAGAACGCTACTTCCTTCCGGCTGGCGTACAAGGGCGACACGGAATTGGCGTGCGAGAGGATGGTCGCAACCTCGTCAAGGAAGCCATCGCACTCGGCTATACCGTGGTATATAACCGCGATGAGATGATGCGCGTGCCTGTTGGCACCGACAAAGTGCTCGGCATCTTTGCTGCTGAGGATTCATACAATGATCAGTCGGAAGAAGCGCTCGCCGCTGCGAATCTGCCGATGTACTGGCCGGATGCGCCGACCGTTGGGGAGATGACCGCAGCTGCGCTGAGGATTCTGCGTGCCAAGGGCCGTCGCTTTTTGATGGTGGTTGAGGAAGAGGGCTCAGATAACTTCGCCAACGTGAACAACGCTCCAGGCACAATCGAGGCAATGCGCCGCGCGGATGAAGCGATCGGCGTAGCCATCGCAGATGTCGATCAACATGGTGATGCGCTGCTCATCACCGCAGCAGATTCCAATGCCGGTGGTATGGGGTTCATTGGCGTTGGTGATGACAACAGACCTGCGCCGGCACGACTTCCTGCAACATCCAGTAACGGCGCACCGCTCGACGGAATCGGCGGCACAGGCACAGCGCCCTTCACCGCCAAACCCGACGCGGCAGGGCGCGTGCACAAGTTTGCTGTCGTCTGGGCCACCTTCGCTGACATGGGCGGCGGCGTGATTGCACGCGCAAAGGGCATCAACAGCCACCTTGTCAAGGGAACGATCGACAACACCGACATCACAGCCATCATCCGCGCCACGCTTTTCGGCAATCCCGACGGCCCGGACGAGTAAGCGCATCAGCGAAACAGATCACGGCCGGCGGTCTGATCGCATATCCCATTAGCGATATGTTGACACTCTCTGAGTGCGCTGCGCGCATTGGCGTTGCAGCCGTCGGAGCGCAACAGGATCGCGCAGACACCCCCAACAATCTGATCACACAAGTCAAACCGAATGCTGCCCGTGCGCAAATCGACTCAGTCATGCGTGTGATGAATACTCCACCAATGTTGCTCGCGGAGCAACGTCTGACCTTGGTGAAGACCTGGAGAAACAAGAATGTCTGAGACAATCATCATGCGATCCCTGAGTGCAGCAGCAGTCTGCCTGCTGGCCGCACACGTCGCATCTGCGCAGTCAATCACAATCCTGCACAGCAGCGATGGTGAATCACAACTCATCAATGCAGGCAGCGGTCTTGAAGACTTCGGCGGCGTGGCCCGCTTCAAAACTGTTGTTGATAATCTTCGTGCCGATGCAACACTTGCCGGAGAAGAAACGATTCTTATCAGTGCTGGCGACACCATCCTGCCCGGCCCTGAACTCAACGCCTCACTCGCCAACGGCGTGCCGTTCTTCGATGGTATTGCTCTGGATGCCATCGGCTTCGATGCGCTCATCATCGGCAACCACGAGTTCGATCTCGGCCCGTCGGTATTCCGCGATCTCATCGATTCTACCACCAGCGTTCCATTCGTGAGCGCGAACCTGAACTTCGCCGGCGAACCCGCACTCGCTCCACTCGATGGTGTGCGCCTGTTCGACTCAGTCGTCCTCAACCGAGACGGCGAAGATTTCGGCATCATCGGCGTCACCACGGAGAATCTTCCGTTCATTACCAGTCCCGGCGGTGTGACAGTCGACCCGAACCTTGTGAGTGTCGTGCAGAATGAGATCAACAACCTCATCGGCTCTGGCGTGTCGAGGATCATCCTCGTCGGGCACCTGCAGTCACTTTCCGAGCAGATCGCGCTCACCGAAGCGCTCACCGGCGTGGATGTATCAATCTCCGGCGGTGGGGGGGAGCTTCTCGCCAATCCAGGTGATGCCCTCGTTCCCGGCGATGCTGCATTCGATCAGTACCCGTTGACCACCATTGATGCCGGCGGCCGCACTGTGCAGGTTGTCAGCACGCAGGGTGATTACCGATACGTCGGCCGGCTCGCTGTTACATTTGACGCCGCAGGTGAAGTGGCCTCGGTCGATCCGACATCCGGCCCGGTTCGCGTCGCAGGCGGCGGGCAGCCCGATGCAGTTGCACCCGATGCAACCGTGCAGGCCAACGTCGTTGATCCGGTTGCTGATTTCATCGCAGACCTTGCCTCCACCATCATTGCCACAAGCGAAGTGGAACTCGATGGCCTGCGAAGCAACATTCGCAGCCGCGAAACCAACGAAGGGAATCTCGTGGCAGATTCATTCATCTGGCAGGCAAATCAGGTCGCAGGCGACTTCGGCCTTCCCGAAATCGATGTTGCAGTCACCAACGGTGGTGGCATCCGCAACGACTCAATCATCCCCACGGGCGACTTCTCACTGCTGTCCACATTCGACATTTTGCCATTCACGAACTTCATCGCGGTCTTCCCCGATCTTCCCGCAGACACGCTGCTCGATGTTCTTGAAAATGCCTACAGCCGTCTCGACGTTCCCGATGGCTTCCCAACCGATGGCTCCGGCCGTTTCGCGCAGGTGGGCGGCCTCAAGGTTCAGTACAACATTGATGTGAATCCCGGCGAAGGTCGTGTCCGCCGCGTGATGCTCAATGATGGAACGGAAATCATTCGCAACGGCCGGCCTGTGTGGAACGCGCCGACCGTCACCCTCGCCACGGTCGACTTTCTCGCACGCGGCGGCGATGAGTATCCGTTCGGCGATGCGCCGTTCACCATCGTCGGCTTCACGTATCAGTTGAGCCTGGCAAACTACATCAGCTCGCCTGCTGGCCTCGACGGCGTCATCTCCGCTGCTGACTATCCCGCTGGTGGCGAAGGTCGCATCACCAAAACAAGTCGCGATCTCAACGGCGATGGCGTCGTCAACATATTCGATTTCTTCCAGGTGCTGTCGAACTGGGGCTTCTGCGATCTGCCATGCCCGGAAGACCTCAACGGCAACGGCCGAGTTGGTATCTTCGACCTGATCGATGTGATCCTGAACTTCAGTTGATCGTCCGGCAGATCATCGAACGGTGTGTATCCACTGCTCATGGCTCCCGCGGTTGCAACCCGCCGCGGGAGCTTTTCTCATTCTTCCACCCCACCCTGCAAACATGCCCGGGAATGTGCGCGTGCCACGCTGCCCTGTTTCCTTTTCCCTCGAAGCCCGCTGACACGCAATCGCGGGTGCCACGGCCAGCGACCGACATCCGGGGGCGGGGGCGGGAGTCGGCCGTGCGTGATGCAAGCA
>CAZVXI010000012.1:0-36095 GCA_964631295.1 uncultured Isosphaeraceae bacterium | reverse complement strand
GATGTCGCCGTCGCCCGCGCCGCCGGGTACGAGGTGAAAATCGTTGCCGGCGACCCCGACAACATCAAGATCACCCATCCGGGCGATTTCGCCCGCGCCAGAAGGATCCTCGCCGTGAGCGACCAGGTGGCCGATGCTGTGTACGACGACCGCATTGAGGAGCGCTTCGGCGCCGTCGACGTGGTCGAGGTCGCAAGCCTCGGCCAGTGGTGGACCGTTTCATTGAAATCGAAGGGCTCGAGCCGGAGGCGTATGCGGAACGAAAGCCATTCGAGGAACTCACGCCGCTCGATCCGCAGCCACGACTTTCACTCGAGCACAAGGGCTGCGCGCCCGCATGCCGGTTGATCGACCTTTTCTGTCCGATCGGCTATGGAACGCGCGGGTTGATCGTCGCACCGCCAAAGTCCGGCAAGACGATTCTGCTGCAACAAATCGCAGCGGGGATCAAACACAACCATCCGGATGTGCAGGTGGTTGCGCTGTTGATTGATGAGCGCCCGGAAGAAGTAACCGACTTCAAGCGCAATGTGCCAGCAGAAGTTCTCGCATCATCGAATGATGAGGACACTGAACGGCATCTGTCGCTTGGAATCATCGCGATCGAGCGCGCCAAGCGGATGGTGGAAGCCGGCCGGGATGTCGTGGTGCTGCTGGATTCGATTACCCGCCTGGGCAGAGCGTTCAATGTCTCGCGCAAGTATGGTTCGAGTGGCCGCACGATGACTGGCGGTCTTGATTCCAGGGCGCTCGAAGTGCCGAAACAACTGTTTGGCGCAGCGCGCAACGCTGAAGAGGGCGGCTCGTTGACGATCATCGCCAGTTGCCTTGTCGATACCGGGTCCAAGGCGGATCAGATTATCTTCGAAGAGTTCAAGGGCACCGGCAACATGGAACTGATCCTCGATCGTTCCATCGCGGAGTTGCGGCTGTACCCGGCGATCAACCTTGCGGCATCGGGCACGCGCAAGGAAGACCTGCTCATGACCGGGCCCGAGGTGAAGACGGTCACTGCGTTGCGCCGACGCCTGATGAATATGCCACCGCCGCGCCAGATCGAGCAGTTGCTCGCGGCGCTCGAGCGTTTCTCGACGAATGAGCAACTCGTCCGTGCATAGCGCGAGATGTGTGCCGATAATCATGTGACAGATTTGGCCTTCGAGGCAGATTCAACCATGAGATTGCGTCATGCCGATCCGAGTACCTGCATCGCAGTGCGGTGCTGACGGGTTCGGGAGGCGCAAAAGAATCACACGCGGGACCGCTATCGAGCCGCCCCACCTGAATGCCTGTCGCCTCCCGAACCCGACGACACCGCGCAATGCGTGCATATCATTGGTGATGCTGATCACCACTCTGTCATCTGAGCCACCGCCTGCGGACGCGCTGCATACGACGATACCGGTGGGTGTCGTGAGCTTTATCAACACGCTGCCCCTGATTGATGGTCTCGATGGACTCCGCGATATCACGCTGCGCCACTCTGTGCCGAGTCTGCTGATCGACGAACTGCTCGCTGGTCGCGTCGAAGTTGCGCTATGTTCGTCGATTGACTATTTGCGATCGCCTGAGCCGCTGGTCCTGCTGCCGGTTGGTATGCTTGGCTGTGATGGCCCGACGATGACCGTGCGGCTTTACAGCACACAGCCGTTGCATGAGGTGACACGCGTGCATTGTGATACTGACAGCCACACATCGGTGGCGCTGCTTCGTATCCTGATGCGCGAACTGTATGAGACTGAAGTTGAGATCGTGGAGTACGAGGCTCGTGAGCATGTGGCAGGGAATCACGTGGTGGAGTGGCCCGACGCCATGCTGTTGATTGGTGACAAGGTCACGACTGATTCGCCGCCCGCGGTGCGATATCCGCATCAACTCGATCTTGGCGATGCCTGGCATCAGCTTACGGGGCTTCCATTTGTCTTTGCAGTGTGGATGGCGAAGGAGTCAGTCGACCCGTCGCGATTGCGCACCGTCGCGCTCGCGCTGGACCGGCAGCGTCGTCACAATCAGCAGCGAATCGATCGCATTCTGCACGACCGCGTGTCGCAGACGAAATGGCCGCTTGACCTTGCGCGCGAGTATCTCACGCAGCGACTGCGCTATGCGTTCGATGAGCGGGCGTTGCAGGGCATGAAACAGTTCTTCGATCTCGCGACTTCTCACCGTCTCGTCGAGAATCGCCGTGATATTCGGTGGCTCGACATCTGAGTCGCGCGGAGTGACCGGAAATGGCACGACCGCGCGAGTTCAAGGTGGCAGCAATCGCCGAGCTGTTTCGACAGATCCTCTACGCATCCGACGATGCGCGGTTGCGGCAGATGACCGCTGCTGAGCAACTGGTTCACGACATCGATCCCGAGCAGAACTATCCGGAGGCATTCATCACGTATCGGGTGACAGGCTATCGCCCGGATAGTGAGTCTGATTCGGTCGTGGTTGGGCGTGCGCTTATCGGAGACCTCGTCACGTTTATTCAGCGGCTCAGCAGTACGCTGTCGCTTGCAGCAAATCACAACAACCGTCACGCACTCTCGTTAGATGAAGTCGCTTGCCGACTCGGCGTGACGACCCGCACCGTGCAGCGTTATCGTCGGCAGGGTCTGGTGTGTCATGAAGTCACCGTGAACAACAACCGGCAACTCGTCTGTTTCGAGGACTCACTGGATGCATTTGCGCGCCGACATGAGGCGAGTCTGGACGGAGAGCAATCGGCGACGCGCATCGCGCCCGAGACCCGCAAGGCGATTGTTGAAGCAGCCCGCGAGATGCGATCACAACTCGGGCTGACGCTCCATGCGACTGCCCGCAAGCTCGCGTTGGAACACAGCCGCGCCGTTGAGACGATTCGCGGCATACTCCAGCGTCATGATCGGGACGCAGATATACCGATCTTCGCTGAGCGAGGCCCAATCACGGAGCGTGAACAACGCATCATCGCACGAGCGTATCGGCGTGGGATTGAGCCAGCCGAACTTGCGGCACGCTTTCATCGCGCTCCGAAGACGATTCACCGCGCGTTGCTTCATCAGCGCGTCTCGTTCCTGCAAAGCCTTGCCATTGATGCGATCACGCTGCCCACATTCGACCTGCCGGGTGCAAGCGATGTCCTCCTGAGTGCTGATGTTGTCCGCACGCACCTGCGTGAACCCGCGCCAACAACCGATGCAGTCTCAATGATCAAGCAGATCAAGGCAGAGGAACCAATACAACGCCATGACGAGGCCGCACTGATTGGAGCCTATAACTTCCTCAAGTGTCGAGCAAAGCGGGACATTGACACGCTGAATGCGACCCCGCGCGTAGAGGCAGCAGATGCGATCGAAACTGATCTGCGCTGGGCTGCGCTTCTCAAGCGCGTGCTGGTCTGTCGGGCCATGCCAGTCGGGATCACAACGATCGAGCGCAACCTCGGTCGCGCGTTGCTGCTGCAGTCGGCAGATGAGATCTGTCGGTTCCTTCCGCTCGCTGTGCAAGTTATGTGCGAGAGCATCGAAAAGATTGACCCGAGCCGCGGACAGGTGATCGAGCGCGTCTGTACGTTCGCAATGGATCGCTGTATGGCACGCCTGCGGTTCACGCCAGCGGCGCACCGTGCGGCAGCAAAGCACCGGGTGCGCGACTTGCCGATTGACGACCTTCTGCGCGATCTTTCGCCCTGGCAGTCACACCTTGATCTGTCACCCTCACTCGCAGGGCGCGTCCATCGGCTTGAAAGCGCTGACTCAGATCTGGTGATCTGCCGATATGGACTGGATGGTCGGCCCCCACAGTCGTTGATGATGCTCGCAAGCGCGCAGCAAACGACGACCGCTGGCATCAGTCGTCGTTTGCGTCGCGCCGAGCTTGAACTCAAACACCTTGCCGCACGTGATCAGCGTCGTGCATTTGACGGTGGTCACTCATCACCATGATCGTCTTCGATGATGATTGCCGGTATCCGCTGTTCGTGCACGAGGTCATTGAACGAGGGTACATCATCCGAAACGATGCGATTGAAAGAATCAATCTGCGATTGAACCTGCGCCATCAGATGCTCAAATACATCGCGGGTCTGCTTCGTCGGGCCGTAGTCGCCGTCGACGTTGCCTGCAAGCGCGCTGATTTTGTCATTGAGTTTGACAGGGAAATTCAGCGGATCCTGTGCTGATTTGGAGCGCGTCTGAATCAGCGTTTCTTCAATGTCAGTCAACGCTTGCTTGATCTGCTGGGCGGGTTGTTTGATCGCGTCCAGACCTTCGTGGCCGCGTGCTCGCGCGAGCGTCGCGTCGATCTGGCTGCGAATACGACGGATGTCGTTGATCGTGCGGTGAACTTCATCGATCGCATGATGAATATCCATGAGCATATCAAACTGTTTGCTGTACTCATCAGCGGTCGTGTCGACGCGTGGGTCGCCAAGTATCTGGAACTCGCGGGCAATTGGTTCAGCATCACCGATGTGTATATGAGCGGTGTATGTACCGGGGACCACACGAGGCCCGGATGGCGGTCCCGGCCAACCAACAGCACCGGGAACGCGCGTCGGGTTCTCAAGTCGCATGTTCCACGTGAACTCGTTCATGCCCGCGCGTGAGGATGACTGGTCGAAAGAGCGCAACACACTGCCGGTGTGATCAAGCACATCGACAGTGACATCCACCCCGTCCTCAGCGAGATGATCTGCAAGGTGATACTGCAGCCGGACACGATCCCAGCGCTGCCGATAGGCCGCAGGCGGATCGAAGACATGCATGTCGGCACGAGCAATCTCACTATTGATTTGTCGAAGCACACTGATGTCATCCATGATCCAGAACGATCGACCCTGCGTGGCGAGGACAATGTCATCGTCTTTGATGACCAGATCCGTGATCGGTACGACCGGCAGGTTCTGCTGGAGTGATTGCCAGTGCTCACCGTCATCGAAGGACACGTACATGCCGGTTTCGGTGCCTGCATAGAGAAGACCCTGACGAATCGGATCTTCGCGAACTGCACGAACAAACGCACCGTCATCGATGCCTCTGGTGATGAGGTCCCACGTCTTGCCGCGATCGCGCGTGCGATAGATGTACGGTGTGAAGTCGTTCATCTTGTAGCGCGTGACTGCGAGGTAGCAGGTGTCGGGATCATGCGGGCTGGCCTCAATCAGACTGATGAGTGGCCAGTCGCCCATGCCCGGCGGCGTGACTTCGGTCCACGTCTCGCCGCCATTGCTGGTGACATGCACAAGGCCGTCATCGCTTCCGGCCCAGATGAGGCCCGGTTCGATCGGCGACTCCGCAACAGCGAAGATCGTGCAGTAATACTCGACGCCGGTATTGTCCTTTGTGATCGGCCCGCCGCTCGCCCCTTGTTTCGTCGGATCATTTGTTGTCAGATCGGGACTGATCGCCTGCCATGTGGTTCCTTCATCGGTTGTCTTGAACAGCACATTGCCGGCTGCATACACCGTGTTCGGGTCGTGTGGCGAGAAAAGAATCGGGAATGTCCACTGGAAGCGATACTGCACTGCACCAACCCCGCCGCCCATCGGGTTCTCAGGCCAGACAGTCACGTTGCGCGTCTTTCGCATCGCATGGTCGTATCGCGTGAGATAACCCGAGTAGGAGCCGGCATACACGATGTCCGGGTTCTCCGGATGCACGGCGATATAGCCGCTCTCACCGCCACCCACGGAATAAAAGTCGCGTTCCCATCGGAGCGGATTCCCTCGTGAGGAAACTGATGCAGTGCTGTTGTCCTGCTGCGCGCCATACACGCGGTAGGGGAAGTTGTTGTCAACGGTGACGTGATAGAACTGCGCGGTTGGCTGATTTGTCTGGGTGGACCAGGTGTTGCCGCCGTTGAAACTCACATTGGCACCGCCGTCATTGGCGTTGATCATGCGCAGGTTGTCTTCCGGTGCTATCCACAAATCGTGATTATCGCTGTGCGGCACTCGAATGCGACCAAACGTCTCGCCGCCATCGGTCGACTTGTGGAACCCAACGTTCATAACGTAACAGGTATCAGGATCCTGCGTATCTGCGTAGATGTGCGTGTAGTACCAGGCGCGCTGTCGAAGGGAACGATCATCGTTGACGCGCCTCCAAGAGTCACCGCCGTTCGATGATCGGAACACGCCACCATCTTCTGCCTCGACCATGGCGTACACGAGATTGCGCTGAGCAGGCGAGGGTGCGACACTGATCTTTCCTTTGATTCCGCGTGGCAGGCCGCTCGTCAGTTCCTGCCATGTCTCGCCTCCATCGCGCGAGCGATACAGCCCGCTGTGCTCACCGCCTGATGACAACGACCAGGGGGTGCGATGCACCTGCCACAGACCTGCGTAGATGATGCGCGGGTTGACGGGGTCGAACCGGACATCGACCGCTCCGGTGCGATCGTTGATGTACAACATCTTCTGCCATGTCTCGCCGCCATCAGTTGATCGGAACACCCCACGCTGCGCGTTTGGGCCGAAGACATGGCCAAGCGCTGCCACGAAGACGGTATTGGGGTCATCGGGATGGACCGCTACGCGGCCAATCTGGCGTGTGTCCTCAAGGCCGATATGTGTCCAGGTTTCGCCCGCATCGACCGACTTGTACATGCCGTCGCCGTGCGAGAAGTTGCCGCGAATGTCTGCTTCGCCCATACCGACGTACACGACGTTCGGATCGGACGGGGCGACTTCAACATCGCCGACTGAACCAGTTCCGATGAAACCATCAGTTATGTTGCGCCAGGAGTTGCCTGCGTCCGTCGTCTTCCAGACACCGCCACCAGTTGCGCCCATGTAGTAGGTCATGGGATCGCCGGGTACGCCGCTGCATGCCTGAGCACGTCCGCCACGCGCGGGACCGATGCCGCGCCACGAAAGTCCGTCGAGGAATCGTTGATCGACTGGAGCCGCTGTCGCATCCGATGCTGGTTGTATGCCGGCTGGGGATGATGGAGTTGGTGAACCGGCCGTGGCTGCCGTGGCCAGGATCATCGCGGTCAAAGCGCACAGTGAACGTTTCATTTTTATTTCACCTCCTGTGATTCACCAGTGTACATGGGAATCAGGTTCTGACGGGATTCTCGGACGGATCGCCCGGAACTTGTATCGACGGACGGACACCATGGTTTCAGGCCGATTGTGCGGTTCTCAGCAATGATGTGCCGGCGGGACCGCGTGTTACGGCTCGCGCGGCGGGGTGTGGGCGTGTTCAGCCGATTGGTCGCATTCAGCCTGCTCGTCCGGCCGACTGGCTGCACTGGTCGGTGCGGTCCTGCGGGTGGGTGCTTCTTCCGGGCCTACTTCAGTCCACTGACCATCCGAGCGACAATCACTCTCTGTGCGGAGCGGGTGGATGTGTACGGTCGTCCGCTGCTGGCGCCCGTCGGGAAGTCTCTCATCACCCTCGATGCGCTCGACAAGCATCGATTCGGGATTCACGTAGAGGTCGAAGGTCGTTTCCGGTTCCGCATCGTGATCGAGGCAGGGGGGAACCGGAGTTGATTTATCAGCTTCAGGCCGGTTGGACAATCGAAGCTGAACGACTGTCTGATCCTCGACCTGCACGGTGCGCGCCTCGACGGGCTTCATCGGTGCCTTGCTCGACCGCTGCATGGGCGAATGATCAAATCGAAGCGACATGTGCGGGGCAAGCCACATTGCGTGTTGCTGTCGAGCCGCGTCCATGCCATCACTCGACCGCACGGGAAACATCGCGTTGAAGAACCCGCGATAGTCCGTCACGGGAGTCGATACAGCGAGGTGCCCGTGCTCATCAAGTTCGCAGGTGAGTTCAGACTCGACGCGACTTGGTTGTGCATCGCCGTCTTCGATCAACTGCACGACGCTGACCATGTCCTGATACGCGGTCATTCGGCGATATCGCTCGATGAGCTGCGCGAAGAAGAGGTCCGGATCGAGCGATTGAGTCTTGACGCTCGCCGCATCCTGGGGCGCGGGCTGCTGGGCGGGCGACGTCGGGGGACTGGTCTGCTGATTCGCCGCGACCGTGTTCCCGGCGGTCATCGCGGCTGCGACACTGCCGAGCAGCAAGGCATGCGGTTGAATCAAGCGACGAGCAAACATGGAGCCTCCCAATGTGGGGCGGAGAGATCGGTCAACCGCGCGGTGACGTTCAGCAGAGAGTTTACCGCGCCCGGCTCTGAAATGACCCCAAAACCGGCTACTTCCGAGCAAATTCGCGGGCCAGGCTGTCACATGAGCAAAAAGAGCATGCTCATCACAAGCCCGTTCGAGGTGCCATGCACGACCATGGATGGTACAAGCGTTCCCCGCCACTCCCGCAGGAGGGTGAAAGTGATTGATAGCGACATGAGCGCTGGCACCGCGAACCAGCCTTGGGGGTGCACAATGGCGAAAATGAACGAATTGACGATCGTGCCCATGATCACCGCACCGGCAAGGCCAAGCGTGCGTGACGATGCACGCAGATGACGGTACAGCACCCCGCGGAACATCGTCTCTTCAACGATCGGAGCCGCCACGGATGCGAGCAGCAGAATCATGAGTTTGGTGGCGAGTCCGCCTTTCGCAATCTCCCCGGCGATCGGATGGGCCGGCCCGCCTGCTGGCATCAGGTCATCAATCGGCGATGGACCAACAGCGGCGGAAAGGGCCATCAGTATAAGCGTCAGAATGATCCCGACCGCGAGCAGTGGGAGCCCCATGGCATAACCGGCGAGGCCGATCACTGGTTCGGCAATTGGGTTTCGTCCGAGCGTCAGTCCGATGTCGCGACGGACCTGAGTCCATGAGATGCCGCGACGAACCGGCCATGCAAGGACGACGAGGCTTGCGAAGAAGGCTGCGACATTGACTGCCATCAGGCCTGTGACGTTCAGGTTGGCTGCAACGAGCAGAACACTGAGCACGAGTTGCAGGCCAAAGAAAAGGATCAGCCACAGCGCGAAAGTTTCCGCGTACACGCCGGTATTGGCGGCGGTTGGCTCGATGCCGGTGCGCAGCCTGCCGGAGCACAGCCGGATGACCATAAAGACAAGTCCCACCAGGCCCACCAGCCCAAACATGCAGACCGCGACGACACCACCGCCAACGATCAGAGCCTTGGTTGCCTGTCCTGCCAGAAGTGTCTTGCGCGCTGCTGTATCGGGCGTGTCGGGAGGAAGCAGCGCAAGTTTGCCGAACCAGCCATACTTCTTTCGCAGGAACAGCCGGTCATCTTCGGGAAGTGCGTCAACTCGCTCGACAATGTCGTGCCCGTCCGGATTTGCTGCTGCTCCGGCGTAAAGCTTCCGCACGATGTTGTGGGCGCGCTCAACATCATCAGTCATGACGGGGATTTCTGGCGCCAACGACGGGCGAGACACCTCGACCGATGCAATGGTCTGCTCGAGCCTTTCGAGTTGCCGGTCGGCCTCTTCCGGCCCCAGCACTTCCGCGACGAGAATCACAAAGCGATCGCGCTGGCTGACGGGACCGACATTCATTGGCTCGAGTTGGTCGAGCGTCACTGGCGGCGGAGCGGTGCCATTCGGGTCCATCTGCCGCTGCAGGTCTGCAAGGCCGACGACCAGCTTGCCTTGCAACTCCATCATGGACTCGGCGACCGAGTTATCAGCGGACTGCGGCCCCATCGGAATGTTATGGATCGCCGCCATCAGCCCCGTGAGGAGAATAATGACGATCCACGCGATGGGCGCGAACGCGGTCCGCGGAGTTGGCATCGGTCCGGATTGATGGTTTGCCGTACCCAAGGGTGCCGAGGCATCAGCGTTCGGCGGCTGGAACGGGTTCATCGGTGGCTCGGGCTCGTGCGGTGGGAACTGGCTCATCAATGGTTCGTTTCGGGGAAATGTGGCAGTCTGGCGCGGTCAACTGTAGGCAACACATGCCCTGCTGCCCGCTGAAGCCAGTTGTTCGAGCGATCGGCTTGACAAACCAGCCAGTCCAGATATCTTTCTGCGTTCGCCTCTGGGCAACCCTTTGCGGGCGTGTGAGAGGCGTTTTTTTCCAGCAGATCAGGAAGGGCTGACCAATGCCTCGCCAGACCACCTTCGCCAAGCCCGGAGAGGTGAACAAGCAATGGCATCACATCGATGCTGAAGGCAAGACGCTGGGCCGGATGGCCACGCGAATCGCCACGGTTCTCATGGGCAAGCACCGCCCTGAGTACACGCCTCACGTTGACTGCGGCGACTACGTCGTGGTAACCAACGCCGAGAAGGTCGAAATGACCGGCCGCAAGCTGTACCAGAAACACCGCTTGCGCTACAGCGGCTACCCCGGCGGGCTGAAGGCCGAGACGTATGCCTCAGTGCAACAGCGTCGACCGGAAGTGCTGATTGAGGATGCCGTTCGGCGGATGCTCCCGAAGACGCGCCTTGGTCGCCAGATGATGAAGAAACTCAAGGTGTATGCAGGCACCGCGCACCCGCACACGAACGCGATGCTTCCACTCGACTGAACAAACAAGGCTGCGATGTGCAGTCTCTCACATAGATTCTCCAAAGAGTCCCGGCGCTCTTCACAGAGCCGCAGCAGACCGGGCACGACGAATCGAGGAACAAATGATCGAAGACAACACGCCCGGAGCATCCGAGGGATCGGCAGCAGCCGAAGACACAACTCCAACTGAACCAGCAACCGTTGTGGTCGAGGCGCCAGCGCCAGTACCCGTACCCAAGCCCGGCGCGAAGTCCGCGCCGCCGGATGGCCACTGGTGGTGGGGGACTGGTCGGCGGAAGGCCGCCGTTGCCCGTGTGCGCATCCGTCCGGGCAAGGGTGCAGTCAACGTCAACAAGAAAGATCTCAAGGTATTCTTCACCGAAGAGCGCGATCACCAGGACATACTCAATGTCCTTGAGAAAACAAACACGAAGTCAACTGTGGATGTGTTTGTGAATGTTCACGGCGGCGGCTACACCGGCCAGGCGGGCGCGATTGTCCTCGGGCTCGGCCGCGCCCTGATGAAGTTTGACCCATCGCTTGAGCCGATCCTGCGTGATCAGAACTTCTTGACGCGTGACCCGCGCAAGGTTGAACGCAAGAAATATGGCCAGCCGAAAGCACGCAAGCGCTTCCAGTTCTCCAAGCGTTGATCGATCCTGGTAACTCCAGTGTTTCCACAATGCCCGACTCTGGTCGGGCTTTGTTTTGCGCCCAGCGTGTTGGGGAACGGCGCAATCCACCCAGAGTTGCTATCTTGACAAACCCTGAAGCGACGTCCCAAAAACGTTCGCTCCATTTCGTGAACGAGGCATTGCATCCGGCCGTGAGCCCGGCGAATATAGGGCGTACCCGCGCGACGCGGAGAGAAGAGAGAGTCCGAGCAATCGCGCGATCGCAGCGCGATGTCATGGAGGATCCGGGAGCCAGTGATGTCAATGCAGCGGTGGATGAAGCGGTGGGCCTCGATATGGTCGTGCGCGATCGTATTCGCACTGGCCTCGAGTGATGCTCGCGCGCAACTGGTTGACTGCAATGACAACGGTGTCGCGGATGGGACAGACATCACCAGCGGCGCAAGTGACGATTGCAACCTCAATGGCATTCCCGATGAATGCGAGTGTCTGGCTGATGATGACATGAACGGCGTGCCCGATGCATGCGAGCCCGGTCAGTGCGGGTGCATGGACGTCGTGTTCGTGGTCGACATCACTGCGTCGATGGCGGGCGCTATCAACAAGGTCAAGTCGGGGCTGGATGACATCATCGATGTTGCACGGTTTGCTGCAGGTGCCGATCCTCTGCTCGGTGGCAACCCGGCCAATCTGCGTATGGCGTTGATAACCTTCAAAGACACGGTGCAGGCGGAAGTGCCGTTCACCTCCAACCTCACCCCTTTGGAGGATGCGGTCAACGATATTGTGACCGGCGGTGGAGGTGAGTTTCCTGAGGCGTCGGATGAAGCCATGTCGCTGGCAATCAATGATGTCACCAACTGCGGAACCGGGTCGATCGGTTCCTTTCGCAGCGAATGCCAGCGGGTTGTGATCCTTGCCACCGATCAGGTACCCGGCGGGTGCGATGATGAATACACCATCGGCGTGGATGATGTTGCTGCGATGCAGCTTGCCGACGATGCAGCCGCTGCGGGGATTCTTGTTTCTGCGATATACGTTGACACCTTCAGTGCTGACCCGACTGCGATTCCGCTTATGCAGAACTACGCGACGGTCACTGGTGGTCAGTACGCGGAGGCAGCATCGGATGGCACAGGAACGGACGATGGAATCAGTGAGATCATCGAAGCATGCGGCGAGTCGATTACCGACTGCAACATGAATGGCATCGCAGATGAATGCGATCTGGAGCAGGGCCGCGCGTTTGACTGCAACAACAATGGAATCCTCGACGAGTGCGAAGGCGGCGCCGACACTGATGGCGATGGTGCGCTCGATGAGTGCGATGGTTGTCCGCTCGATCCAGACAAGGTCGAGCCGGGATTCTGTGGGTGCGGCGTGTCTGATGTGGACAGTGACGGCGATGGGACGCCGAACTGCGTTGATGGCTGTCCGTTCGATCCGAACAAGACTGAACCGGGCGATTGCGGTTGTGGGATAGCGGACGGTGATGCCGACGGCGACGGCGTCGCCAACTGCGATGATGGGTGCCCCAACGACCCGGACAAGATTGATCCCGGCATCTGCGGGTGCGGCACACCTGATACAGATGATGATGGTGATGGCACGCCCAACTGCTTCGATGGGTGCCCCAACGATCCGGACAAGATCGAACCAGGCGACTGCGGGTGCGGCGTTCCTGATGGCGACGCGGACGGCGACGGTGTGCAGAACTGTGACGACAACTGTGAGCTGTTCAACCCTGATCAGACCGACTGTGATGGCAACGGCATCGGTGATGTATGCGACGTTGCCAATCCGCTCAATGACTGCAACGACAACGGCGTCCCCGATGAATGCGACCTGCTCACTGGATTCAGCCAGGACTGCAACGGCAATGGCAGGCCGGATGAATGCGATATCGCATTCGGCCCCAGCGAGGATTGTCAGCCCAACGGCGTGCCCGACGAATGCGAGCCCGATTGCAACAACAACGGTGTGCCTGATGTCTGCGATATCTCAGGTGGTGGCATCGAAGATTGCAACAACGATGGCATTCCTGATTCATGCCAGGGAGGCACGATTCCGGGTCGGCCCGACCCCGAAGGCTCCAGTGACCGCGTGTTGCGCGGGTATCTCGTCGGATGGGCGGTGAATCAGGAGAACGAGCAGATCAAATGGAACTACCTCACCGGCGAGGTGCTGTGCATCGATTATCGTGAAGGCGCTGCATGGGAGTATCGCGGCTGGACTGCCGAGGCGCTGCCGGATGTTCCTGATGGTGCCACTGTCGGCCAGCCGGGTGAGATTCGGCTTGACGGACTTGAGTTTGCTGCTCCGTATGACCACCTGATGTTCCCGTTCCAACCGACGGGTTCAATCAAGTTGAGCGCGACCGACGCGATCGTTGCCGAGACCGATCTGACGCTGCATCCCGTCTCGCTGAACGTGTTCAAGAACAACTCGACTGGTCCAGCGAACACGATGGCGAGCTTCGCTGTCTGGAACGAAAACGGAACCAAGTTCACTGGCCCGGAACGCTGTATCCAGTGCTGGGATCAGTCCATGCTTCAGTACTACGACGACCCCGCGAACTTCAGCGTGAGCGTATTGCAAACCAACAACGCATACGCACGGATTGATGGCGTACAGGATTCCATTTGTGACCCCGGCGCCGTGAACCCGAGTGCTCCCGAGGCACTGCTGGGAACACGCGTGACGATCGGCAACACTTCGTCTGGCAAAATGATGGCGGGCGGCGCGATGTTCGGCGAAGGCGCGCAGGAAGCGATCATCCTGTATGACCCGCTTGATGGCTCACCGCCGGAACGAGCGGTACCTCGATCGATGGTGAACCGCAACCTCGCCGATCTGCCGTACATGGAACTCGTCGATCGACTGGCGTTGGCAATCAGGGATGGTGATCGCGGCGTCCGCGCGGTTGACGATCTGTTTGAGGCGTTGGTGGCCAAATCGAACGGCCGAAGAACGCTGAGCAACGAATCGAACGTCGCTCCACGAAATGCTGCGCGTGCAGAGGTTCTCGGCGATGATGCACCTCGGATGATGACCAGTCATGCAGGATCGCTGATCATCTTCTCCAATGTCGAAGTTCGGTGGGACGTCGAGGGCAACATCGTCCAGGATTGCTTCATCTCGCTGACCAACCATGCAGATGAGGACATTCGTGTGCAGTTCTACTTCATCAATGGCGACCCGCCCGTTCCGTTCGATCCGACTGGCGAGGTCTGCGCCCAGCCGGGGTGGAACTTCGTCGATAACGAGATCGGCCTCACAGCGGAACAGCCGACCTACTGGAGCGTGCTGACGGGTGAGCCCGGCCCCAACGGGCCGCTGAGTCCATTTACCATTCTCGACGAATGAATGGTTCAGCGATCAGCCGAGCTGTCGGCCGGCTTCTCGCATCGATCCGGCAGGAATAGTGATCCTGCAGCGGCGGTTGTCAATAGACTATGAACCGATTCTGAACCGGCTGGTCGCACAGTCGGCTCAGGTTCTCGATGGAGTCGCTTTATGAAGTCCACGCCCAGAGTTCTCGTCGGCATTCCCGTCTACAACGAGCAGAAGTATGTTTCGGCAGTACTGAACGAAATCCGTCGCTTTGCCGACGACATTCTGGTGATCGACGACGGCTCGACGGACCACACGCCGATGCTGCTGGCCTCGCAGCCGGTCGAGGTGATACGCCATGCCGAGAATCGCGGGTATGGGCGATCGATGCAGGACATGCTGCGCTGGGCCAAGTTCGATGGGTTCGACTGGCTGATCACAATCGATTGTGATGAACAGCATGAGCCCGCGGCGATTCCGCGATTTATCGATGCAATCCGAGCAGATCGCTCGGATATCATTTCAGGCAGCCGGTACCTCGACAACACGCCGCTCGACGATGCGCCGCCGCAGGATCGCCGGACGATCAACCGCACGATCACGCGGGAACTTCATGATCGTCTCGGGCTCAATCTCACTGATTCCTTCTGCGGGTTCAAAGCGTACCGCGTGCGCAGGTGTGCAGAGCTGGAGCTTGATGTTGACGGCTATGAGTTTCCGATGCAGTTCTGGGTGCAGGCGGTGGCGAACGAACTGGCGATTGAGGAGTTGCCGGTTCGGTTGATTTACAACGATCCGAACCGGAGTTTCGGCGGCCCGCTGGATAATCCGACATCGCGCCTGGACCATTATCGTGCCACCCTGTATCGCGAAGTGTGCCGATGCCTTGATCGACTGCCGTCCGGAGCGCTGGACGACCCGGAGATGCTCACATGGTGCGAGCATCCCAGTGCCGATCGGTGTGCGTGCAACCGGTGATCGACGATTTGATCATTCAGCCGCAGTGCCCTGATTGGCATCAACTGATCGCCGACAGCAAATCTCTGGGTAGTCAGGCGCTGCTGGATCGAACTCTGGCTGACTGGCAGCACGAATCGCGCGAGGCGCTCGGCCTTTCTGTTGACACACCAATCGTCGCGACCGGACATCAGACGCTGCTCTGGCATCCGGGGATTCTCGTCAAGTATCTGGCTGTGAACGCGTTTTCGCGGTCCGCGAGCCTGTCAACTGCCAACCTGATCGTTGATCAGCATGCTGATGGCTTCGGCGAGTTTTCCATGCCTTTGAGGCGTGCAGACGGATCACTCGCGGTCCGCCGGGTGGAACTCACCGTCCCTCGGCCAGGTGTTCCGATGGGTTTGCACGAGCCGTTCGACCCTCCTGCACTGCCCACACGCCTGAATGCAGCGAGTGACTCTGTGCAGCGCGGTTGCCAGCGCATTGTTGCGGCAGTCGGTGCCCATCGTGACAGCCCCAATGCTGCAATGCAAATGGCACATGCCCTCGCAGACTTGATGCATTCGTGGGTCGCACCGTTAACGAACGTGTGCGCGACCGACCTCATGCACACGACGCTGGCTCGGGCGCTGCTCCGGTTGATGGCTGATGACCCGCACCGATGCGCGCGGCACTACAACGATGCTGTTCGCGCGATGCCGGAAGCAGGCGTTGGGCCGCTGCTCGTGCGTGACGATTACGTGGAAGTTCCACTTTGGCGTATTCGCAGCGACGGATCTCGCATGCGCGCGTACGACAACGACATCCAGAACTGGCTCGCGGGCGACGACATCACGCTCATGCCACGGGCATTGTTCATGACGGCCCTCATCCGACTGGTGATGTGCGATCTGTTTATCCACGGCACAGGCGGCGCCAATTACGACCGCGCCATGGAGCGGTGGATACGTGATTGGCTCAGTGTTCAGGTCAATCCGATCGCGGTGGTGACGGCGACGCTCCGGTTGTCGCTGATGGATCGCGCCAGTATGCCGGCAGCCGATGTGGAAACAGCGCGGCATGCTTACAGGCACGCATGGCATGATCCTGTGAGTGGGGACGGCAGCGCGCCGAGTGTGACGAAACAGTCGCTGCTGGACGCAATCAAGCGCGAACGATTCGGGTCGCTGGCGCGCCGACGGGCGTTCTTTGAGATGCACAGCCAACTGGAGTCGCAACGCCAGGAACAAAGTCGACGGATCAGTCAACATCGCGAGCAGTTGGATCGTGCGGTGCGAGCGGCGCGAGACAGCGAGATCACCAGACGCCGTGACTGGCCGTTCCCGCTCTATCCGAAAGAGCTAATCAGCGAACTCGCAAGCGCGGTTGAACAGCGGCTGGCCTGCCCGGCTGATGCGTGACGCCCGCGATGTTGTCAATCAACAATGGCAATGGTCCGTTCGGTTGAACGGTTGAATGCGCGGAGAATTTGCACGGTCTCGGCTCGCATCTGCGCGACGACACCATCGCCGGGAACGACGAAAAGGTTGATTGTGTCTTCTGCATCTGCCATTCGCAGGTCGGCGCTGAACGTGATGCGCACGCGCACCGTCTCAAAACGCCTGTCGTCTGCAAGATGCAGATTCGTTGTCCCCACTATCTCGATCGTGCGCGTGGCGTTCCCTGCTTCCTTGCCGATATTCTGGTTGCGTGCGTCGACGATGCGCATATCAACATCGACGGTGACAGGTTCGCCTGGTTCAAGCGACGCAGGCGCGATGAGCATTGCAGGCTTGAACAGCGTGAGCGCGCGATCGCCATGATCGATGACCGCGGGCATGACGAGGTTGCCATCAGCATCGCGCATTTGAAAGCTGGTGCGAAGCGTGGTCTCTTCGCCTGATTCGGGATCGACGAGCGTTGTCACTTCCTTCCACTGCGCGCCGTGCCCGGTCGTCTGTGTTCGCTCGAACCGAAGCCGTTTGCCCGCATCATCGCCTGCAAGGATGTCGTACTCACGTGCGCCTTCGCTGAGCGGATAGAGCCATGCGCCATCGATTCCCTGTGTCGCCGGCTGTGCGATGCTGAGGCCGAGCGGACCAGCATCGGCAGGGCGCGGGGAGTGGCAGCCCGTCAGTGCAAGGCCGGCCAGGAGCACAGCGGCTGCAGCGCGAGACATGAACGTCATCGATCCACTCGGGTTGGCTTGTTCGTCGAGCGTGTGTTTCTGTTTGCATCGCGCAGCAGGCCTTTCGTGCGCCAGATGCGCTGAATCTGCTCAAGAGGCATCTGTTCAGTGATCGCGCCGGTCGCGATCTTCTGTTGGATCAAGCTGCCGTCGTTTGCGTAGAGGCTTTCGGTCGGAGCGGCATCAGTGGACATGGTTGTGGTCAACTTCCACCGATTCCCAGCAGGCTCCCATCGATCAAGACGCCGCGAGAGCGCAGGAGCCGGCGCGGTGAAGTCGTAGAAATACCAGCCGTACTCGACGGGTTGGTCAATGTCGCGAGGCATGAGCATCGGCAGCAGCCAGCGCAGGGCCTGCGAGAGATACACGGGCGGCACATTCCATTGCGATGGCTGAGCGAGGCGCGTGTCATCATTTTGCTTGGAGACAAAGAGCATGGCTTCGGTCGGGCCATCGGGCGGCATGCGCAGGCCGGTCTCGGCGCTGCTCACGCTGGCATCACCCTGTCGCCGCGTGGCGCGCACCGACCACTGCTCGGTTTGTTGATCCCATGAGAGCCAGTAGAATGCTTCGATGTCGTTGTAAATGTGCGGCTCGCTGCGCTGCTCGACCATCTGCGCGGTCACATGCACCATAAGACCGACATCGTGTTCCGTGGCGTCGTAGTCGAACTCGATGCGTTGGGGATTCACGGCACCGCGTTTGGCTTCGTAGATTTCGATGGTGGACCACCCGACTTCGCGCTCCGCGCCGTCCTGTGTGGCGGATGCAGGAAGGTACGTGCGAAGGTGCATCGTCTCGCCGAGCATCTTGCGCAGCGTCGATTCATCGACGCGCTCGAGCAGTTTCTGCCCGTTGACCATCTGCGCGAGGGTCGCGCGAGAGCGTTCTTCGAGCGTTTTGAGTTTGATCGTCTTGAAGCAGGCATCGAAAAGCGGCTGGACGTCCGGCAGCACGTGCGGCAGGGTGAGTGAAGAGATCACGAGAAACGTGCCGGGCCCGTTGCTGATAATGAGCCACCCTGAGACATACGGTTCATCGTTTGCAGCAACTTGCCGGATGTAGCATTCGTGCGCATCCTCGCCGGAGATCGTCAGTGCTCGTCGACTGAGCAGTTTGAAGTTCGCCCGGTTCGCTTCCAGCGAAGCGAGGTGATCATCCACTTCACCTTCGGCGGTTGGCTCGAGCAGCGAAGAGGCCATCTGCTGGACTCGCATGCTCCAGCGGGGATTGTCCGAGTCCTCGCTGATCACGATCGAAATGCCCTTGTCCGTGCGCTGGGGCTGGACGCGCGCCTTGTGCGGGATGTGCATCTCCAGCCCGAGCGATCGGGCAATGAGCGGAGTTGGATCAAGCAGCTCCGAAACGCCGGTGTCCTGCTCATCCGGGGGAGCGTTCTGGGTCAGGGCAGCACAGACCGTGGTCAGCAGTAAGCTGCCGGTCAGCGCCGCGAGAATCAACGAATGTGTGTGATGCCTGGGCATGGCGTGTGCCTCCTCGTCTCGGTCGCCTCGCCGTTGTGTCGCGAGATTCTTTTGGTCAGTATCCCTGACTGGACGGCGTCGGGGAGACAGATGGATGGAAAAACCATCGAATTCGCAGCTTCGCCCTTGTTGACAGCATCGGCTGCAGGCGTATCATCGCCGGTTCGCCTCTGAGAAAAGCACTCGGGACGATCGCGGAGGGTCGGGGAAGATTCGCGATGTGGCCTCTGTGCCTCGAAAGATTCGGCGAAAGGAGTCGTCGGAAAGCCGTCTGGCGACGCAAGGAAGCATTGATCTGGCAGGGCAGATGCCCATTGTTGTTCCGGCCGACTGCGGCCGGTGGAGTACTGACGACTGATGACCGGCGGAAAGATTCGAATCCGGATGGAGGCATACGACCATCAAGCGCTCGATGCATCGGCGCGTGAGATTGTCGATCATGCCAAGCGCACCGGTGCTCGCGTGGCTGGTCCGGTGCCCCTGCCGACCAGGCGTGAGATATACACTGTGAACCGCTCAACGTTCATTGACAAGAAGTCGCGTGAGCAGTTCGAGATGCGCACGCATAAGCGGATTATCGATATCAGCGATCCGAACGCTCGCACGGTGGAGGCGCTCAACCGTCTCGTTGTCCCGGCTGGTGTGTTCGTCAAGATCAAGGCGTAGTATGAGAGTTCAGGCGGTCGCGAAGGAGCGACCGTTTTTCATTGAGATTTGCCGGTCATGTTGCGACCCGCACAACGGGGCAACCCCTGACCACTGGAGTACTTGGCCCATGCCCGCGGCTTTGCTTGGAAAAAAGATCGGCATGACCCGCTTCTATACGGAAGAGGGGAGCAATATCCCTGTGACCGTCATTGAAGCCGGCCCATGTGCGGTTACGCACGTAAAGACCGATGAGACAGATGGTTACGCCGCGGTTCAGCTCGCGTACGGCGATGTCCGCCCGCACCGCAGCACGATGCCCGTCATCGGGCATGACGCCAAGGCGGGCATTGGACCCAAGCGGCTTCACCGCGAGGTGCGATTTGAGTCGGATGCCGAAGCAGAGGCGTTTGAACTCGGCCAGTCCGTTGATGTCTCAACCTTTGAGGATGTGAAGTACGTCGACGTGGTCGCTGTCAGTAAAGGAAAAGGCTTTCAGGGTGGCATGAAGCGGCATAACTTCGCGGGTCTGGAGGCATCGCACGGCGTGAAGCGCCAGCACCGCCGAGGTGGCTCGATCGGGGGCCACGCCGCCAACCTCGGCAAGGGGCCGAAAATCAAGAAGGGCAAACGAATGCCCGGTCGCATGGGCAACGAACGCGTCACCGTTCGGTCGCTCGATGTGATCAAGATTGACCCGGAAAAGAATCTTATTCTCGTCAAGGGGCCTGTCCCGGGTCCGAACGGCGAGTTTGTCATGGTCCGCGAAGCACGACGTTTGAATCGGAGGAAGCAACGGCTCGCAAAGGCCTGATGCATTGAACAGATGTCGATCGCCATGCGGCGGTCAACGCCGACGAAGGCCCGCGGCTGAGGCAGGTGTCTCCAGGCCAACGGAACCACGCCGGTGCAGACAACTTCGACCCAATGCGACCGAGTCAAGATTTCTGCCCGCAGCCCGCGAGCTGCTGGAGAATGAGGCGAAAGTGGCGGATTCCCGCCAGGTGCAAAGAACGATGATCGAACTGCCCGTATATGACAAATCAGGCAAGCAGGTGGACACCATGTCCATCGATGAAGCCAACCTCGGCGGCGAGGTGCGTCCCGCTCTGCTTAAGCAGGCGTATGTGATGTTCCACGCCAATCAGCGTCAGGGGTCCGCACGAACCAAGAGCCGCGGAATGGTCCAAGGCTCAACCCGCAAGCTGTATCGCCAGAAGGGTACAGGCAACGCACGCATGGGTACCCGTCGCACAGTCATCCGCAAGGGCGGCGGCGTTGCGTTCGCAAAGAACCGCACGGGCGATGACTTCAGGCAGGACATGCCCAAGAAGATGAGGCGGCTTGCCAATCGCAACGCGCTTCTTGCCAAGCTCGTCGATCAGGAAGTCAAGTGCATCGATTCGCTCGAGTTCGATTCGCCGAAGACTTCTGAGTTTCAGGCGATGCTTGGCGGACTCGGGATTAATCGTACCTGCCTCGTCGCACTCGATACGACCAATCGCAATGCAGCGCTCTCTGCTCGCAACATCGAGAATGTCGACACGATCCGGGCGGACCAACTCAACGCATTCGACCTGCTCAACCACCGGTTCCTGGTGGTTGATCGTGATTCACTGCAGGCATTTCTTGATCGTTCGATCTTCAACCGGAATGTCAAGGAGGTCGCGTGATGGAGTCCACCCAAGTCATTCTCAAGCCGCTTGTGACGGAAAAAGGCACGTTCCAGTCATCGGAGCACAACCGGTACACGTTCCGGGTGGATCGACGCGCATCGAAGCCGCAGATCAAGGCGGCGATCGAGGACCTGTACGGCGTGCGCGTAACGGGCGTGGCAACGCAGGTTCGCAAGGGCCAGATGAAGCGGAATCGCTTCGGTTACTGGCGGACCAAGCCCCACAAGCGGGCGATTGTCAAGGTGCATCCGGAGGACCGCATCGATCTGTTCTGATTCATGACGCGCTGGTTGTCAGCGCGAGTTACGAAGGCATAAAGCCATGGCGATTCGAGTCTACAAACCTATCACCAATGCCCGGCGAAACGCGTCGGTCAACCTCCACATCGAGGTGACCAAGAAGCAGCCGGAAAAATCCCTGCTGCGTCCGCTGAAGAAATCCGGCGGTCGTAACAACCAGGGCAAGGTGACCGTGCGCGGCCGTGGCGGCGGGCACAAGCGGCGCTATCGTGTGATTGATTTCAAGCGCTGCAAGGACGATGTGACCGCGACGGTCATTGGAATCGAGTACGACCCGAACCGGTCCTGTCACATTGCCCTGCTCGAGTACGAAGATGGAACGCGGCGATACATCCTCGCGCCCAGGGGACTCAAGGATGGCGCGACGGTTGCGAGTTCCAAAGAGCACATCGAGCCGAACGTCGGCAACTGCATGCCGCTCAAGCACATCCCGACCGGTCTCACGGTGCACAATATTGAGTTTGAGCCGGGCAAGGGCGGAAAGTTGTGTCGCTCGGCTGGAAACGGTGCTCGGCTGACCAACCGTGAAGGCCGCTGGGCGACACTGGTTCTGCCGAGCGGAGAGATTCGGCAAGTGTCAATCGAGTGTCGGGCAACCATCGGAGCGATCGGCAACAGCGATCACCAGAACGTGAAGCTCGGCAAGGCGGGTCGCAATCGCTGGCGCGGACGCAAACCGAAGGTTCGCGGCGTCGCCAAGGACCACGCATGTCACCCGCTTGGTGGTGGTGAAGGTCGCTCCAAGAGTGGCCGTGAACCTGCAAGCGCGACGGGTGTGAAGTCGAAGGGTGGGCGTACGCGTCGGTACGGCAAGTGGACGGATGCCCGCATCCTGCGTCGGCGCAAGAGCAAGCGTTACGGACAGTTGAAACTCTGAGATCGATAGGAACTGCAACAGATGTCGCGATCACTGAAGAAAGGTCCGTTCGTTGATGAGAAGTTGTATCACAAAGTGATGCAGCAACAGGAATCCGGTGCGCGGCGTCCGATCCGGACGTGGGCTCGGGCGTGCACGATTGTTCCGGAATTCGTCGGCGTGACGTTCCAGGTTCATAACGGCCGTTCGTTCAATGACGTGTTTGTAACTGAGGACATGGTCGGCCACAAACTCGGCGAGTTCTCTGCCACGCGAACATTCCGCGGGCACACGAACAAGAAGGAAGGCATCAGAAGCCGCTGATGCGGTGCTGAGAGCAGGTACAGTTATGGCTTACACATCAGTCCATCGATTTGCTCGCATTGCTCCGCGGAAGGCGCGGCTGATCGCCGACCTGATTCGCGGGATGCCGATTGACCAGGCGATGGCGCAGTTGGAGTTTTCTCCGAAGCGCGCAGCGACGTTCTACAAGGGTGTCCTCAAGAGCGCAATCGCCAATGCAGAAGAATCTGACGCGAATGTGCACGAACTGGTCGTGTCTGAAGCGCGCGTCGATGAAGGCCCGACGATCAAGCGGTTCCGTCCGAAGGATCGCGGGCGTGCTCACCCGATCAACAAGCGCACCAGTCATCTCCATGTTGCTGTGGATGAGAGGAACTGACGCATATGGGACAGAAGACCCATCCATTTGGATTCCGAGTCGGCATCACCGAAGCGCACAAGTCGCGGTGGTACGCTCCGAAGGCGCTGTTTGCTGAACTGCTTGTGGAGGATTACAAGATCCGCAAGTATGTGGACAGGCGTTTGAATCGCACGCCACCGTTCGCGGCCGTGTCGGACATTCACATCGAGCGGACGCGTGAGGAACTGACGATCCTCGTGAAGACGGCGCGGCCCGGGCTCGTGATTGGCCCGAAGGGCGCTGAGATCGACCGGTTGACGTCGGATCTCGTGGCTCTGACCGGCCGCAAGGTGTCGATCAAGATTCTGGAGATCAAGAACCCGGATACGGATGCCACGCTGATCGGTGAAGCGATTGCCGAGCAGATGAAGAAGCGTGCCAACTTCCGTCGTCTGCTCAAGCAACGCTGCGAGGCTGCTATGCAGAACGGGGCAAAGGGTGTTCGCATTCAGATTTCCGGTCGTCTGGGTGGTGCGGAGATGTCGCGCGTGTTTGCGACACGTCTCGGATCGATTCCGCTCTCGACGTTGCAGGCAAACGTTGACTACGCATCGATTCCAGCATGGACAACCTACGGCGTAATCGGCATCAAGGTGTGGGTCTACAAGGGCATGTACACCGACAGTGAAGAAGAGCAACTGGATTCCAAGGCAGCAGGTGCCCGGGCGAGGGCTCGTGGTCGCCGTTGATTGATTGATTGTGTTCCGTCGGCCACCCGGCGGCTTGAAATGAGGAGTTCATCCGATGCCTCGGATGCCAAAACGAATCAAGTTCCGCAAGCAGATGCGCGGCAAACTCAAGGGCAACGCCACTCGTGGCAACTTTGTTGCGTACGGCGAGTTTGGCTTGCAGGCGCTGGATGCGCACTGGGTCTCTGCGCGACAGATTGAGGCCGGCCGTATTGCGGCGCAGCACTTCCTTCGACGTCAGGGGAAAGTGTTCATCCGCGTGTTCCCGGATAAGCCGATCTCGAAGAAGCCGCTGGAAACGCGCATGGGCAAAGGCAAGGCGGACACGGATTACTGGGCGGCACGTGTGAAGCCGGGCACGATGCTTTTTGAGATCGCCGGCGTTCCGGAAGATGTCGCGAAGCAGGCGATGGCACGTATTGCTCACAAGATGCCGGTCCGTTGCCGGTTTGTTGGTCGCCGCCTTGCGGTGTGATTGAGAGATTGCGATGAAGGCAAAGGAAGTTCACAAACTCAGTGAGGAAGAGATCGGCTTCGAAGTGAATCGACTGCGCCGCCGTCTGTTCGAGCTTCGGCAGCAGGAAGTCACTGAGAAAATCCAGGATACATCGCAGTTCGGGAAGATCCGCAAGGACATTGCCCGACTGCTCACGGAAAAGAATGTGCGCCGGGCCAAGGTTGATGAGACCGAAGCAGCAGCGTCGTAAGAAAGGTCGGACCGCGTGAGTCACCTGAATGAAGTTAATATTCCGGACAACGCACCACGCCGGATGGGCATTGTGCAGTCCGACAAGCGCGACAAGACGCGCAAGGTCGCTGTGAAGTACAGCGTGAAACACCCGAAGTACGGCAAGTATCTGCGTCGTCGAACGGTGCTGCACGTTCATGATGAAGTCAATGTGTCTTCCCACGGCGACCGCGTTGAGATTGCCGAGTGTCGGCCTGTCTCGAAGACCAAGAGTTGGGTGCTCGTCCGCGTGGTCGAGCCCGCAGCCGAACAGGTGCAAGCCTGACCAGGAACGATCAGCGATGATTCAGAAGGAAAGCAGACTGGATGTGGCGGACAACAGCGGCGCCAAGATCGTGCAGGTGATCGGCGTGCTGGGTGGCTCCACCGCGCGCGGAAAGTACACCCGCCGCACGGCTGGCGTCGGCGACCGGGTCGTGTGCGCGGTCAAGAAGTCGCTGCCCAACTCCGACATCAAGTCGGGTGACCAGTGTCGCGCGGTGATCGTCCGCACGAAGTACGCCACCCGCCGCGATGACGGCTCGTATGTTCGCTTTGATTCCAACGCGTGTGTGCTCATTGACGATGGCGGCAACCCGCGTGGAACACGTATCTTCGGCGCGGTTGCTCGTGAACTGCGTGAGAAGAACTACATGAAGATTGTCTCCCTTGCATCGGAGGTTGTGTGATGGCCATGCATGTTTGCAAGGGCGAAATGGTGATGGTGACCGCGGGCAACGATCGTGGCAAAGTGGCTGAGGTATTGCGCGTCTTCCCGAAGGACAACCGCGTGCTGGTGCAGGGCGTGAACATGCGTACCAAGCATCTCAAACCGACGCAGCAGAACCCCAAGGGCGGCCTGCTTCGCAAAGAGATGCCGATTCACATCAGCAATGTGAGTCCGGTGGTGGACGGCAAGCCGACGCGCGTCCGCTTTGAGAAGCGCGAAGATGGCACGAAGGTTCGCGTCGCGGCACGCAACGGTGAAGTTCTGCACACGCTTCGGGGCAGGAAGTAAGAGTATCGAAGGCCCGCTGGGCTTGGAGTTGAAATATGGTTGCGACACGTCAACCAACAGGACTGGAAAAGACCTATCGCGAGGAAGTCTTCGTGAAGGCCAAAGAGAAGTTCGAGCTGAAGAACCCGCACCAGGTGCCACGCATCGTGAAGGTGGTGGTGAACTGCGGCGTTGGTCGGTTCCTTGAGAACCAGAAACTCAAGCCCGATATTCGCGACACCGTGGTAAGTACGCTGTCCACGATCACCGGGCAGAAGCCAGTGATGGTGAACGCGAAGATTTCGGTGGCGAACTTCAAGGTACGCGAGGGTGCGCCCTCGGGATTCATGGTCACGCTTCGTCGGGAACGCATGTGGAGCTTCCTCGACCGGCTGATGAATCTCGCCACGCCGCGTATCAAGGACTTCCAGGGTCTGCGGACGAACGCGTTCGACAAGCAGGGCAACTACTCGCTCGGGCTTGTGGAACAGGCGGTCTGGCCGGAGATCGACACGTCGAGCATCTCGTTCACGCACGGGATGAACATCAACATCGTGTTCGAGAACTCCAACCCGGAGATGAGCCGCTTCGTGCTGCAGGAACTGGGAATGCCGTTCAAGCGTGAAGAGGGACAGGACAAGAAAGGGGCGGCGTAAGCCGTCACTCGTAACGAATGAACCGTTCAAAACGGAAGGATTGACATGGCAAGCAAACGCGTCTTCGCCAGGATGGACAAAAAGCCCAAGTACTCGACTCGCAAGGTGAATCGCTGTGCGATCACCGGGCGGGCGCGCGGCTATTACCGAAAGTTCGGCATCAGCCGAATCATGCTGCGCGAACTCGCGTTGCAGGGCAAAATTCCCGGGATGCGGAAGGCCAGTTGGTAAGCAGATCACAGTCGTGGCGATGCTGCCACGCTGATTCGGAGACAGCAATGTCGCAGAACGACCTCACATCGGACATGCTCACACGCGTTCGGAACGCAGTGCGCAATCACGCGCGTCGTGTCCGCTGCCTGGACAACAAACTCAATCGCGGGGTGCTTGCAGTGCTGCGCGATGAGGGGTTTATCAATGGGTTCGAACCGGTGCAGACCGGGTCGTACCAGTACATCGAAGTCGATCTCAAATACGGCCCGCGAGGCGAGCAGATCATCAATACGATTGATCGCGAGTCGCGCCCCGGGTGTCGGGTGTACTCGTCTGTGCAGGATCTTCCGCGCCCGATGCAGGGTCTGGGGATTGCCATCGTATCAACCAGCCAGGGAGTGCTGAGCGATCGGGCATGCCGCGATAAGAGTGTCGGAGGCGAGATCATCGCAACAGTCACCTGACCATAAGGATCAGACGGCAACGCACAGCCCGACCGCGGGCGGAGCAGTGAAACATGTCACGCATTGGAAAGAAACCAATCAGTGTGCCCAGCGGGGTCAAGGTCAACCTTGACACCTCCAAGCGCACCATCAATGTCGAAGGCTCGAAGGGCAAGATGTCCTTCACTTATCGCCACGATGTCGATGTCGCCTGGGATGAAGGCGAAGCTGCCATCATCTGTTCGATTCCGGAACACCGCATGGCGTCGCGTCAGGATCGCGCATATTGGGGAACGACCCGCTCGCGGATTCAGAACCTGATTACCGGTGTCACGCAGGGGTACGAAAAGAAACTCGAAATCATCGGCGTGGGCTGGAATGCAAAGGCGATGGGCAAGCAGTTGCAGTTGAATATCGGCTTCTGTCACCCCGTTGATATGACACCGCCGGAAAGCGTCGAGTTCGCGATTGAAGGGCAGACGGTCACGATCACCGGCCCGGACAAACAGGCTGTGGGGCAGTTCGCGGCGGATGTCCGGTCGAAGCGCCCGCCTGAGCCATACAACGGCAAGGGCATCAAGTACATCGATGAAATCATCATGCGCAAGCAGGGCAAGGCGTTCGGTTCGTAACGCATTGATTTGAACGAGGATTGACACGTCATGAAACGCGTGAAAGAAAGAATCACCCGACGCCGACGCCGACGACGCGGCCTGCGCAAAAAGATCCGCGGCCAGCAGTCGCAGCCGCGGCTTACGATCTATCGCAGTAACCGCAATATCTATGCGCAGCTCGTGGATGATCTTGCAGGCAAGACGGTCGTCTCGGCTTCGACTGAAGAAAAGGAAATCAAGGTCGAGCACGGCGGGAACTGTGAGGCGGCGTCGGAAGTTGGCAAGCGGCTCGCGGAGCGAGCCAGGGAAGCCGGCTGCGATCGAATCGTGTTTGATCGCAACGGGTACAGGTATCATGGCCGGGTAAAAGCACTCGCAGATGCCGCCCGCGAAGGCGGGTTGAAGTTTTAACTGGAGTAGTCCGCCACGCCACGTGGCGATGAAGGTGTCCAAGCATGGCAGAGATGCTCGAAGAAGGTGGAATTGAGTCCACGACCGTCGGCGTGTATCGAACCGCCGCTACCGTGAAGGGTGGCCGGCGTTTCAGTTTCAGCTCGCTGGTTGTCGTCGGTGATCGCCACGGTTCGGTCGGCTTTGGGTATGGCAAGGCCAACCAGGTGCCGCCCGCGATTGAGAAGGCTCAGAAGGAAGGCCGCCGTCGCATGAAGCGATATCCGCTGCAGGGGCGCACGATCCCGCATGCAGTGACCGGTCGCTTTGGCTCCTGCGAAGTGCGACTGCTCCCCGCCTCGCCCGGCACGGGTGTCATCGCGGGCGCCGCCGTCCGCGCGCCGCTTGAACTGCTCGGCATCCAGGATTGCCTCACGAAGTCATTCGGATCCAACAACGATAAGAACCTCGTCAAGGCCGTCATCAATGGGCTGAACCAACTTCGCTCGAAAGACATGATCGAGCAGTTGCGCGGCGTGACGCTTGAGAAGACCGAAGTCGAAGAGGCGATCGAGCGCGGCACTGCTTTCTTAAGCCAGACAGCGGCCCCGGCCGCGGCCGAGTCCAAGTCCAACGGCACGCCGGCTGACGCCAGCAAGGACAAGCCAGCATCCGACAAGGCAAAATCGGGCGACGACAAAGCCCCGGCTGAAGCCAAAGCCGAGACCAAGGCTGAGACTGAGAACAAAGCTGAGTCCGTCGCTCCGGCAGCGGCACCCGAGACGATTGACTCTGGTGAAGCAAAGAACGATTCCTGAGAACACCAATCCGCGATGCACAGCACTGTGCGTCGGAGGTTCGTCATCATGATGATTCATGACATCACGGTAATGGTCGGTAAACACAAGCAGCGCAAGCGCATCGGGCGCGGGCACGGCAGCGGCTGGGGCAAGACGTCCGGCCGGGGCCACAAGGGTGCCGGCAGCCGGTCGGGCTACTCGCGGCGGGCCTACTTCGAGGGCGGTCAGATGAACTTTGTCCGGCGATTGCCCAAACGAGGATTCACCAACGCTGCGTTCCGCACCGACTATCACGTGATCAACGTGAAAGCGCTTGATCGTTTCGATGACGGCGCGACAATCGAGCCGAAGACGCTCGTGGACGCCGGCCTGATTCGTGATACCAAAATGCCGGTCAAGGTTCTCGGCGAGGGCGACCTCTCCAAGAAGTTCACGATCACTGCTCACAAGTTCAGCGCCTCAGCTCGCGAGAAGATCGAGAAGGCAGGCGGCTCAGTGACGGTGATCGAACAGAAGAAGTGGATGCGCGACCGAAGCGTGAAGAAGAAGACGGCTCCGGCCTCTGAAAAAAGCTGAAAGAACACATCGCCTCCGGCGAATAAACGGGTTCGATTCCGACGGGCCGGTCAACCTGCCCCGACACACCGCTGAGCGAGTTTGAGATGCTGCAAGCGTTCCTCAACATCTGGAAGATCAAGGATCTGCGAAGCCGCGTGCTGTTCACGCTGGGCGTGCTTGCTATCTATCGCATTGGCTTCTGGATTCCAGTGCCCGGTGTGGACCAGGCCGAGATGGTGGAGTTCGCCAAGAACGCTGCCGAGCAGGGCGATTCCGGCTTCGGCAAGCTGCTGGGCTACGTGCAGATATTCTCCGGCGGGTCGTTCAGCCAGTCGACCATATTCGGGCTGGGCATCATGCCGTACATCACGGCTGCGATCATCTTCCAGTTGCTGCAAACTGCTGTGCCGGCGTTGCAGGAACTCAAGAAGGAGGGTGCGTCAGGCCAGGCGAAGATCACCGAGTGGACCCGCTACGCCACGGTCGCCATGTGCATCATTCAGTCTTTCATGTGGATGCAGTTCCTGCTCGCATCCGGGCTGGTGCTGCCGCAGTTTCAGGGCGGCTCATCGCAACTGCTGTTCTACCTGACAGGCACGACCTGTCTCACCGCAGGCAGCATCTTCCTGATGTGGCTTGGCGAACAGATCGACAAGTACGGTATCGGCAATGGCGTGTCGCTGATTCTGACCGCGGGTATCATCGCTCAGATGCCGTATGCCATTTCCTGGGTGGCTGAGAACTTCCAGCTCAGCCAGGCAGAGTCTGGGAAGATCGGCATCCTCGGTGTTCTGTTCCTCGTCGGCGCGTTTGTCTGTATCGTCGCGGGAGCGATCCTGATCACGGTCGCGCAACGCCGTATTCCGATCCAACAGGCCAAGCACACGCGCGGGCGAAAGCAATACGGCGGGCAGCGCCACTATTTGCCGTTGCGCATCAACCACGCGGGCGTGATGCCGATCATCTTCGCCAGTTCGCTGATGATCTTCCCCTCCGCAGCGCTCGGCTGGCTGAACACGTGGGTCGGCCAGTCGCACCCGGAAAGCATGTGGGTGGGCGTTGTCGGCTGGTTCAACAACAACGTCCAGTGGGGTGAATACCCGTACATCGTGATCGAGATCATCCTGATCTACTTCTTCAGCTACTTCTGGACAACGGTCGTGTTCAGCCCCGAGGACATGGCTCGACAGTTACGCGATTCGGGGAGCTTCATCCCCGGTCTCCGGCCCGGCCCGCGGACGGCTGAGTATCTTGAGAGCGTTGTCGAACGGGTGACGTATGTGGGGGCGGGGTTCCTTGCAGTGATTGCGATCATCCCTGAGATTGTGGCGAAGGAAATGGCGATTCCGTTCCTTGTCTCGAGCTTCCTGGGCGGAACGGGTCTGTTGATCGTGGTGAGCGTCGGCCTGGACCTGATCCAGCGGATCGAGGCGAACCTGCTGATGCGAAACTACTCAGGCTTCCTGAGTTCAGATCATGGCCGCTCGCCGCGAGTGCGCGGGTCGCGCGGATAGAACTATTTTCCGCAAGTGTGATGCGGGTGATGGGGGATTGTGACACGTCGGGATGGATTCCGGCGGCCGAGCTTGCCGGTGGATCGAGCATGGGTATACTGCTCGGTTCGTTCCTCGGCGAGGGTTCGAGTTGTTGTACGCAGTCGTTTTCCGGTGTCTGCAGCCACGGTGGCTGAGGCGTTCATTTGAGCAAGAGGTCGCATGGCCAAAGAAGAAAAGATCTCCCTCGAAGCAGAGGTCGTTGAAGCGCTGCCGGATGCACGCTTCAAGGTCAAGCTCGAGAACGATCAGGAGATTCTCGCCTATGTCAGCGGGAAGATGCGGAAGTTCTTCATTCGCATTCTGCCCGGCGACAAGGTGACGGTGGAGTTGAGCCCGTACGACATGACCAAAGGTCGCATCACATACCGCCACTGACCAGAGTCATGCAGCGGAGTCCAACCGAGGGACGCATACCATGAAAGTAAAATCGAGTATCAAACGACGAACCAAGGATTGCCAGATCGTCATTCGACGAGGCAAGCGTTTCGTCATCAACAAACGAAATCCAAGACTGAAGCAGCGGCAGGGCTGATCGCTCGTCGCCGCGCCGGAGCAGCAATATGCCACGTATCGCCGGTGTTGACATCCCGGACAACAAGAAGATCCGCTACTCGCTGCGGTACATCTACGGGATCGGCCCGAAGTTTGCGGATCAGATTCTGGAAGAAGCGAAGATTGATCCGGAAACGCGGGCTCGTGACCTGACCGACCAGGATGCGAGCGCCATCGCGTCGATCATCGACTCGCAGTTCATCGTTGAAGGTGCTCTGCGTCGCCAGTTGTCTCAGAACATACAGCGGCTGCGGGATATTCGATCGTATCGAGGAGATCGGCATCGCCGCGGCCTGCCGGTACGAGGCCAGCGCACGCGTTGCAACGCACGCACTCGGAAGGGTCGCAGGAAGACGGTCGCCGGCAAGAAGGGCGTCAAGGGTTAATCCACGCGCAGGCTCGGGCTGCGTTCGAGACAAGTTGCATGACTTCGTAAGGTTCCTGCCTCGCCGATCGAGTGAAGGAGAAGGAACCAATCGAGCGAAGGAGTTATTGGTTCATGGCTAAGAAGAAGGTTCGTCGCAACGTGGTGAAGGGCATTGCCCACATCGCTGCCACGTTCAACAACACGATCATCACGATTACCGACATGAACGGCGAAACCCTCTGCTGGGATTCTGCCGGGACGGTTGGCTTCAAGGGCGCTCGCAAGGCGACGCCGTTTGCTGCATCCCGCGCTGCGGAACGCTGCGCAGGCAAGGCGAAGCGGATGGGGATGCGTGAGATTGAGGTGCGTGTCAAAGGGCCGGGGTCGGGTCGCGAATCCGCGATCACGGCATTGCAGGGTGCGGGCCTGCTGGTAAGCGCGATCGAGGATCGCACGCCAATCCCGCACAACGGCTGCCGCCCGCGGAAGAAGCGACGCGTCTGACAAGACATTGTTTGTACCCGCCGCGGGTGCAGAAGGCGGGCGGAATCGCAGCGGGTTCCGTCATCAGCCGTGACCCTGCGGAGCGTTTTACTCGGGACCGCTGCACTGTTGGAGTACTGCCATGCATGTTCGCTGGCGCGGATTGGAACTTCCGGCTCGTGTTGAGTTGGATGAGAAATCAAGCACGGAGACGTTCGGCCGATTCGTTGCCGAGCCGTTTGAACGCGGTTTCGGCACGACGATTGGCAACAGCCTCCGTCGAATTCTTCTTTCGACAATCGAAGGTGCTGCCGTCACCGCTGCGCGCATCGAGGGTGTCGAGCATGAGTTCTCGACGATGAAAGGCGTGCAGGAGGATGTCACAGATATCATCCTCAACCTCAAGGGTCTCGTGGTGTCGCTGGACTCGGACGAACCGAAGAAGATGCGGCTCGCAGCGACGGGGCCGGGCGAAGTGACAGCCGACCTCATCGAGGCGGACACCGCAGTCACGATTCACAATCCCGAGCATGTCGTCTGTACGCTCACAGATGAAGTCGACTTCGAAGCGGAACTGACCGTCGAAACCGGTCGCGGCTATCGGCCGGCATCGGATGCATACCAGACCGGCGATGAGCAGGACATCGGTCAGATTCCCATCGACGCGATCTTCAGCCCGGTGCAGCGTGTCCGGTACCGTGTGGAAAACACGCGACTCGGCCAGAAGACCAACTATGACAAGTTGATCATCGACCTGTGGACGGATGGCACGGTCACGCCTGAGATGTCACTGGTTGAAGCAGCGAAAATTCTTCGCAAGCATCTGAATCCGTTTGTGCAGTATTTTGAAGTTGGTCTCGCGCGTGTGTCGCCCGAGGCCAGTGCTGCTGCCGCGGTTGATGATGAGCTGATCCGCAAACTCAGCATGCCGATTTCGGAACTCGAACTGACAGTGCGTGCGAGCAACTGCCTGGAGTCCGCTGAGATTCGCATGGTTTCGGATCTCGTTTCGAAATCTGAGCCGGAACTGCTTCAGGTTCGCAGTTTCGGGCGGACCTCGCTGCGTGAGGTGAAACGTAAGATTGATGAGATGGGGCTTACACTGGGTATGTCTCTTCCCGAGGGTTTCCATGCCGAGAAGATCGGCTGAGCAGAATCAATATCCGGCAGAGGTGAGAGCTTGTGCCGGGTTTTTCTTCAGGAGCGTCCAATGCGTCATCGAATCAATGGCAAACAACTCTGTCGCGACAGTGAACATCGGCGAGCCATGCTGCGCAATCTCGCTGCAGCACTGTTCGAGCATGGCGAGATCGAAACGACGCTGCCCAAGGCCAGGGCCGTGCAGCCGTTCGTGGAAAAGATTATCACGCAGGCCAAGCGTGGGGGGCTCAACGCTCGTCGCCGGATCGAGCAGATGGTCAATGATCGCAAGATTCACGCGTGGGTGGCTGACCCTGCGGTCAACGATGAGAAGAAGGACAACGACTACTTCGATCTGCCAAGTGAGAGTGAAATTGAGTTCAATCGCTACGGTGAAGTCCGCAAGGCTCCGCGGCTCGTGCAGCACATCATCGCAAATGTGGCGACGCGCTACGAAGATCGCGATGGCGGTTGTACGAGAATCGTGAAGCTCGGCCGACGTCGGCTTGGTGATGCAACCGAACTTGTGCTGCTGCAACTCGTTGGTGAAGAAGACGGCCCGGAACTTGGTGGTGGATCATCGCGCCGGCGAGAGAAAGCCTACAACCGGGCCGCATTCGCAGCGAAGCTCCGCAAGCAGTTCGGCGGCGACGAGCAAGCCCACGCAGAATCTGCTGATAAAGCTGCCGAAGAACTCGATACCGCGACGGCCGTCGCAGATGCCCCGGCTGAGGATCAGCCAGCCGAAGCGCCCGACCCCGAAGCATCAGTCGATGATGATGCTGCGACCGAGGAAGAAAAGAAGGACTGACGCGAGCATTGCTCGATTCGATACCCGCAACACTCCGCAGCCCACTCTCGCAGTGGGCTGTTTTCTTTGATGGTCGGCTGCACTGCGTGAGGTGAAACGAGTCATGCCTTGGCGTCTCGCTTCATTATCGTCGCAGACATCCGCAAAGAACCGGAGGATGTCACCAATCATCCCCATCGCGTTGCGTGCCAGGCCTTTTTGCCACGCCGAAGCAGAATCGTTCTGCCATGCAGCAGGTCGTTTGTCTGAAGTGCCCGTTCGGCCTGCTCGACGCGCTCGCCATTCACGGAAACCGCCCCGTTCGCGAGAAACTCCCGGGCTTCGCGCTTCGATTTGGCAAGCGTCGTCGCAGCAAGAATGTCCGCAAGCGGCACGCCGTCGCCTTCGAGCGATGCCTTGTCGTGCTGCGAGTGCGGCACATCAGCGAACACCTCATCAAGCAGCGATTCATCCAGCGATCGTACATCGCCTGAGAACAGCGCCTGGGCTGCGTTCTCCGCACGTTCACGCTCTTCTCCGCCGTGGATCATGTCGGTCATGGTCCGCGCGAGTTCACGCTGTGCGTGGCGCAGGTGCGGCTGCTTCTCGTGCTCTGTTGCGATCGCCTCGATCTGCTCGCGTCTCAGCATTGTGTACCACTTCATCCACTGAATCACATCCGCATCGGGCAGGTTGATCCAGTACTGGTAGAACGCGTACACACTCGTCGCATCCTCGGTGTCAGAGCTGAGCCAGATCGCACCACCGGTGGACTTGCTCATCTTCTTGCCGTCACTTCGCGTGACAAGTGGTGCTGTGATGCCGAACGCAGGATGCTCATGCCCGAGGTCTCTGCGGATCAGGTCGATGCCCGACACGATATTCCCGAACTGGTCCTGCCCGCCAACCTGCACTGTGCAGTTGCATTCCCTGCACAGGTGCAGAAAGTCATACGCCTGCAAAATCACGTAGCTGAACTCGGTGTAGCTGATGCCCTGCTCGCGCTCTTCGAGTCGCCGTTTGACCGAATCGCGCTGGATCATCTCATTCACCGAGAAGTACTTGCCGATGTCGCGCAACATCTCGATGTAACCGATGCCCTCAAGCCAGTCGATGTTGTTCACGACTTCCGCGCGCGTTTCTGCCGGGCCTTCAAAGTCAAGCAGCCGTTCCATGATCTTCCGCTGGCTGGCGACGTTCGCCTCGACCTGCTCGCGAGTCATCAGCGACCGCTCCGCTTCTCTGCCCGATGGATCACCGATCAGCCCCGTCCCGCCACCCATCAACGCGATGGGCTTGTGCCCCGCCTGCTGCCAGTGCATCAACAGCTTCACGGGAATGAAGTTGCCGATCGTCAGACTGTCGCTCGTCGGGTCGAACCCGGCATAGCACACGCGGCCGGCATCAGCGAGGTGCTCGGCAAGGTCCGCCTCACCCGTCGTCTGGTGCAGCATCCCGCGCCAGGAGAGCTCTTCAACAAAGTCGATTGCAGCAGTCGAAACAGCCATGTCCGTCCGTTCGCCGGGGCCTTGTGTCAGGATCAATCACTCGATTCAGAGTATCGGCCAACAAGAGAGCCGAACCTGACACGATAGGACGAATCCAAGCTCAGCGGCTGGCGCGCCGCTCTGATCGCCCGGCTTGCATGCCATACGGGCCAATGCCCATCCTGGCACCGATCAGTCACCTGGCTGTTCTCGTGGTCTGCATCCTCCTTGCCGCATGAACGTCCCGCGTGGTCTCACACCGTGGTCGCACAGCCGGCTGACTGCCCGGATTGGTTACCGCGTCAGCTCACAGCCGAATCACACACCATCATATTTCGCTTGTTATTTAGTTGTCATGCCGATCGCCGGCACTGCGCTGAAACGTATTCGATTGTCGCGATCCCACGGTGTGATTATTTACTTGCATTCAGCAAGCCGCCGTGGCGTGTGATTACCATGTGAGACGCATGAACACCGCGTTTCGT
>CAZVXI010000011.1:2015-36859 GCA_964631295.1 uncultured Isosphaeraceae bacterium | reverse complement strand
TCACGGCCACGGCCCGGAGGATGTTGACCAAATCGGTAAAGTCGTTGCCGGTGTTGTAGGGCGGGTCGATGTAGATGCACTTCACCTTGCCGGCGTGGGTGGGCAGCAGGGCTTTGAGGGCGATGAGGTTGTCGCCTTCGATGATGAGATTGCCATCGAGCGAGGGGTCTTCTCCTTTGGGAAGGACGGAGAGTTTCCTATCGAACTCCAGGGCGTGGTGGGGAACCGTGTGGTGGTGGTTCTCGACCGCGGTCTTGCCTTTGAACTGCAGAAAGGGCATCTTCCTCTGCTCCCGTGGAGATGGCGGATCAACGGCGGCCCCCGTGGGCGACCTATGCACAATCGTTCAGTATCTGTACGGTATCAGCCCGAACCTGTCAAGTGAGTGTGACAGATGCGGAGTCGGATGCGCCTTGGAGGACAGCCAAACGCAGATTGCTCAGATGATGCCCCGGATCGGGCCGGCTCGATGCTCGGAGCGCGGGGCGATACTGATGTGACATCAGGCCCTCTGACCTCCGACCTCTGACTCTCAACGAAACACGGCCCCGACTCTCGATCGATCAATCGATCAATCAATCAGCAGAAGTTGCCCCAGTTGCTGATGACTTCGAGCAGGTCGGCGAGGTTGACGGCGCCATCGTCGTTTGGATCGCCGCCGCCTGTGCCATCGCTGCCCCAGTTGCTGATGACTTCCAGCAGGTCGGCGAGGTTGACTGTGAGGTCGCCGTTGGTGTCGCCGGGACAGGTGCAGCCGAGGATCAGGTCGAACACCTGCACGCGCTCCGTGCTGAGTTCCGCGGTTGCGACGCGGCCGAGACCATCCACGGCGATGGCGTTCGGGCTGCTCACCTGGCCGTCGGCGGCCTTCCAGAGGGTGTCGGCGAGGTCGTGGATGTCGGTGTTGTTTCCGTTGACTGGCTGAGCCGCGCCGCCGGCTGCCGCCTCCCCGTTTGTTCGCGTCTTTTTCGCCATTCTCGGAGTTTAGCAGATGAGGGGGTGAGCGGGTGACGTGGCCTCCGCCCTCTGCCCTCTGCCATCTTGCTCTCTGCTATCTTGGCGGGGTGTGTGGCGATGCCCTGCGCGGAGTCATCGGGGCGCTCCGCATTCCGGGCACTTGTTCGAATCGATGCCGCGCAGGTCGTAGCCGCAGTGTGCGCACGTGCCATCTGGAACTCGTCGGCCTCGCAGGAACGCAGGACCGGCATAGAAACCTGCGGCGAGCGCTCCAACGAGCACAGCGTTGACAGCGAGCGCAAACATGTGTGACCACGAGTCCGGATCGAACTCGCCGGATATCTGAGATCCGAGCCAGAGCCAGGGCGCGACGAACGGCCGCATGTCAACCCGCGCTACATACTGCCAACTCCTGCCGGAGTCACTCAGACAGAAGTACGCGCACAAAGCAAAGTCGATTGCAGCGACGCACACGAACACGAAGAGAACTCGCTGCCAGTGAGGCCAGACCCTGCGCCGAGTCATTGGGGTTTGCCGGTGCTGAGGCCGAGTGAGGCCAGGTCATTGGCCGGCCAGAGTTTGTCCCCGGCGCGGATGCCGATCGACTGACATTGCATACCGTCAAGCTCCTGTCGATCGAGCATGATCGTCGTCGACTCGCCGGGCGCGAGTGCGATTCTGGCGAACTGCTTCATGCGCGATGCGTTGTCGAGCGGGCCATCGTGTGGGAGCATGGGGACGGGGAACACGCGCGTGCCGCTGGCATCGCGACCTTCGACTGCATTGAGGCGCATCTTGTTGCTGCCGTGATTGGTGATGGTGAGCGTGATGTGTGTGTCATCGGCAGCCGCGCGGACTTCAAGCGGGCCCTTGCCGGTGCCTGCGTCCATGAAGATGTCGAAGACCTTCCAGTCGAGCCAGAGCGGGAGCACAAACGCCAGCACGATGCCGAGAACGACCAGCACGATGACCGCGGCGAGAGCGATGGTGATGAGATTCATGGCTTGCAGTTCGAGAAGATGGTGTCAGTGAAGGGCCGGCGGGGTTGAACCCCTTACGCCGGGAGCGCGGATCATCAAGTTCGCCGGCAAATCTTAGCAGCAGGATGAAGCCGGTAGTCGGCGCGAAACACAGGTCGAGGAAGAAACAGAGCAACGAGAAGTTTAGAGAGCAGCACCGGAAGGGAGTGTTCACGTTGCGCTCATCTGATCGCTCGCAAGCTCACAGAACGGTTCAGAAGACAAAGCAACGGAGTGTCGGTCGACTGTCACTTCTTCTCTGCCAACAATTCCGCATGCACGAACAAGCGAAGCAACAACCGACGCTGGTGGATGGGAGCGGCTTTCCCTGGCGGGTGCCGGTGTTGTGCGCGGCTCTGGCGGTGGCGTGCGTGCCGCTGTACGGCTATTTCGTGCATGTCAACCGCGATTCGCAACTCACGGCGCTGGTGATCTTTGCGTGCTGGGCGATTGGTTTCATCAGCATTCCAACAGCCATCGCATACATGCTCATGGGACCCAAAGTGAGCAGACCCGCGCGCCTCGCGTGCTGGTTGCTGATCGCTGCCATCCCCATCGTGTTGGTGATTGGCATCGGCGGGCTGCAACACACTTTATATGAACTCGTGGCCGGGTGAGCGGACGGTGAGCGGGTGACGCAGTGACTCCTGACCATTGGCCTTTGATATCTTGGCGGGGGTGTGGGGCGATGCCTGAGAAGGATGTTGCTGCCAGCCTGAGTTCGATCGAGGCCGGCGATGATGACGATGATGCGCAGGCGGCGGAGCCGCACGGGCACGGAGGATGAATGCCCGCGACGTCCGGGGGCGGTATTGATGTGGTCAGTGGCGTGGGTGATTCGCAGCGATTGATTCTGGCGTTACCGCCGTGGGTTGCGACGGCTTGGTGGTTTGCGGGTTGGCGGTGGGGGTGGCTGTGTGGCGCGCGGCTGGTTGGTTGCGGCGTCGGCGATGTTCGGCCGCGATGGGCGTGCGGGCGATGATGATGATGATGATGATGTCGAGTCATTGTCGGTCATGGGTTTCGCGAAGATCATGCGGCCAGCGGTGGTTTGCAGGGAGTTGCTGACTTCCACCTCGACATCGTTGCCGACGCGATTGCCTGCATCTTCGACGACGACCATGGTGCCATCGGGCAGATAACCGACGCCCTGATCCGGGCTTTCGCCGACGCGTGTGATATGGATTCGGAGCGTATCGCCGGGCGCTGCCTGACCCTTGAGTTCGCTGGCGAGGTCATTGAGGTTGAGCACCTGCACGCCCTGGATTCGGCCGACCTTGTTGAGGTTGTAGTCGGTGCTGAGGATGCGCATGTTGTGGTCAGCAGCGAGGGCGAGCAGTTTGTGGTCGACCGACTTGCCCGGCACATCGGTATTGTCGATCGAGAGATCGATGTAGGGGTTTTCCTGCATGGCGGTGACGATGCCGAGCCCGCGTCGGCCGCGCTCGCGTTTGAGTTTGTCGCCCGAGTCTGCGAGCGTCTGAAGTTCATCAATGACGAACTGTGGGAGGATGAGCGGCGCGTCGAGGAAGCCGATCGGGCCGAGCCCCTCGACGCGGCCGTCGATGATCACGGATGTATCGAGCAGCATTGGTCGCACGCCGCGCACCTGCTTGGCGAACTCGACATAGGGGATGGCGAGACGGATGTCGTCCTTCGTGGTGAGGACGATGGACACGCCGAGGTAGCACATGGTGATGCCGATGACGAACTTGATGAGCCCTCGATAGGCAAATGCCGGGCCGCTGGTAAGGTCCCATGAATCTGCGACGAGGTCGATGAGCGCACCAATCGCGAGAGCGCCGACGAGGCCGGCCATGATGCCGAGGTAGACGCCGAAGACGGCGGAGAGACGTTTATTCGGCGTCGCGATATCTGCAAGCACAACGATGACGCCAACGGCGAGGGTTGCGAGCACGACGCCTGCGATCTCGGCAACGCCCTGCTCCTCGGCGGGCTTCTCGCCAACGAACGGCAGCAGCGACATCGTGACAAGCAGCACGAGGAAGACGAGCCGCAGAATCAGCAGCATCATTCGATGCGATGCATCGTCGTGGCTCGGTGCCAATCGCGATTTGAACCCGGCGGGGGTGCTCAAGTCCGCAGATGGTGGGATATTTGTGCGAGGGGTGTCACTCATTGCCGACAAGTGTACCACGGCGTGGGGCTCGGCTAACATGCGAGTCCCGATGGGTGCAAAGATGGCCGGGCCCGCTGGGCGGGTGGCGCGTGAACCTGGTCAGAGCTTGACCGCAGCAGCCATAAGCGTTGTTGTCCGTGCCGGCGGTTACCTGGCCACCTTTCCGCCCATCGGGCAGTGAACGCGGTTCATCGCCGCGGAGAGGACCCGCCCTTGAGTTACACGGTACTTGCCAGACGATACCGGTCACGCGACTTCGATGAGATCGTTGGTCAGGAGCCGATTGCGCGGACGCTCAGGAATGCGATTGAGTCGGACCGGATCGCGCATGCGTACCTGTTCTGCGGGACGCGCGGGGTTGGGAAGACATCGATGGCGCGGATCTTCGCCAAGGCGCTCAACGCGACGGCTGACCTCAATGAGCGGGAAGGCATCGCCGAAGCGATTATGCGTGGGGCTGATCTGGATGTCATCGAGATCGACGGCGCATCGAATCGCGGAGTCAATGAAGCGCGGGAGTTGATCGCGGGGGCGGGGCTTTCGCCTGCAAGGTGTCCTTACAAGGTGTACATCATCGATGAGGTGCACCAGTTGACGAAAGATGCATTCAATGCGCTGCTCAAGTTGATGGAGGAGCCGCCATCGCATGTGAAGTTCATCCTGTGCACGACCGAGCCGCACAAAGTTCCTGCAACGATCCAGAGTCGCTGCCAGCGGTTCGACTTCCGGCCTCTCTCAACCGCGAAGATCGCAGACCAACTCCGCCGGGTGCTTGCCAGTGAGCAGCTTGGTGCTGATGAAGATGTGGTGATGGAACTGGCCCGCCAGGGCAATGGTTCCATGCGCGATGCGCTCAGTGTTCTCGATCGCATGCTCGCGACGGGTGAGAACCCGCTCACGATGCAAACCGTGCAGGATACGCTGGGCTTGCCTGACCGAGCGCGCGTGATGGAACTCGTCGCGGGGATCGTCGCCGGCGATGTTGCGGGCGTGCTCAAGGCGGGCAGTGCGATGCTCGACACAGGTGCAACGGTGGAGCAGGTGATGCAGATGCTCGCAGAGCACTTTCGCGATCTGCTGGTTGCCCGCGCGTGCTCCGCGGATACACCACTTCTGGAACATCCTTCCGAGACGCGCGAGCGCATCGCGGCGCAGGCGGAATCGTTCGATATTGCATCGCTGGTGCACATGATTGCAATGTGTGATCACGTAGCGCGGATGAGTCGGGATTCGATGACGTCCCGTGCGCTGCTGGATGCGTTGCTCGTGCGACTGGCGATCAGTGACCAGTTGATCGATGTCCATGCGGTGCTGGAAAGCAATGGTGCTGAGCAGTCGGCGCCCGCTGCGAGAAAAAAAAAAGCCCGTCGGGCGTGTGACGACACCGTGGTAGCCGCATCCGGTGGATCGGCGTCCGATCAGGCAGGTGCGCGGGCCGGCGCGACATCGCCCATGCCTGCCGCGGCGCGACCGTCGACACCGCCACCACCCAAATCGCCAGTCGAATCGGAGCCCAAGCCGCTGGTGGACATATCCGGCGAGGAGCTGTGGAATCGCGTGGTATCTGCCGATCTTGATCGCGGTGCGCGGCGCCGGGTGGAGCAGTATGAGTTCGCCTCGGGTGATGCAGAGTGCCTGCGTTTGCGGTTGTCGGCACGTGGGGTGCAGAGCCCGACATTGTGCCAGTCGCCTCAGTATGTCGATGGTGTGAAGCGCGAAGTCGAGAAGGTGGCCGGCCGACGCGTGCGTGTCGTGATTGAGCCGCCCAATAATGATGATGCGGATGCATCGACGCCGGTGGCGGCCGCCAGTGAGCAGGACATCGCCGCTGTGCGTGAAGACCCGGTCGTGCAGCGCGCTGTCGAGTTGTTCGATGGTGTGATTCGTTCCGTCCAGCCACGCGGGCTGTTGAATGAGGAGAACTGATGTTCGATGGACTCAAGGGATTCGGCGGGCTGGCAAGCGTGATGAAGGATCTGCCTCGCATCAAGGCAAAGATGCAGGATGTGAAGGATCGGCTGGCAGAGGTCGAAGTCGAAGCAGAGACCGGCGGCGGGGCAGTGAGCGCTGTTGCCAATGGGCATATGCGCGTTGTGAAGGTGCGCATTGATCCGGCATTGCTGGCCGGGCTTGTTGATGCAGATGACCCGGCGGACCGCGCGATGGCAGAAGATCTGATTCAGGGTGCAGTCAACGCTGCGCTGGCAAAAGCGCGTGAGGCGGCCGAGCAGGAGTTCGCAGCCGCTGCGGAAGAACTTGGTCTGCCGATTCCACCCGATGCAATGGGCGGCCTGTTGAAGTGAGCGGCACTGGCGCTTCCTATCCTGAACCGATTGAACGGTTGATACGGGAGTTTGCAAAACTTCCCGGTGTCGGACGTCGTGGCGCTGAGCGTATGGCGTTTCATATTCTCAAGGCCGACGCGGACGATGCAACAGGTCTTGCGCGCGCCATTGACGAAGTGAAGCGCAACGTGCGGCCATGTCTGATCTGTTTCAATCTGTCGCATGAATCGCCGTGCAGCATCTGTTCTGATCCGCGGAGGGATGCTTCGACGGTGCTTGTGGTAGAGCAAACCAAAGACCTCATAACGATTGAGGAGACGGCGGCCTACCGGGGTGTGTATCACGTACTCAACGGGCGAATCGACTCGCTCGCCGGAGTGGAACCGGAATCGCTGACGGCCGAGGGGCTGCTCGCGCGCGTGGAGCGGCCGGAACTCAACGCTCGTCAGCAGCAGATCTCGGAGGTGATTCTGGGGCTCAATCCCGATCTTGAAGGCGACAGCACAGCGCTTTACCTGATCGACCAGTTGGCGGGGCGGAATGTCAAGGTCAGCCGGCTCGCACGCGGACTCGCAGCTGGTTCGCAACTCGAATACGCGAATCGTGCTGTCCTGACGGATGCGATAGAGGGTCGGCGTGATATCGGATAACGATTGTCTTCTCAGTCGTTGCACCGGGTTGGTCGATATCTCATCCTAGAATGAGTTGGAGTCGATCGCGGCTCATTGGACTGCCCATGCGTTTTGAGACCACCCAGAACCTGCGTCTGAGCCAGCAGATGAAGCTGGCACCTCGGATGATCCAGTCGATGGAGATTCTGCAGATGCCGCTGGCTGCGTTGCAGGAGCGGATCGACCAGGAACTGGAGTCGAACGTCGCGCTCGAGCAGGCTGACCCGAGCGGTGAAGCTGAGGGCGATGACTGGAGCGATGATGATGCCATCTCATCACGAGAGCTGGTGATTGACAGCGATTCGGGTGATGGTGCTGATGACTTCGAACGACTCAGCACAATGGAGTCGAACTACTCCGAAGCATTCGACAATGAGTACGAGAGCTACTCACGAGGGTCGCAGCGTGATGGCGAGCGCGACGGCAAGATCGACGCGATGGCAAACGTTGCGGCGCGCCAGGAAGGACTCAACGAGCAGTTACAAGATCAGTGGCGCCTCTGTGATGTCCCTGCTGATGTGCTCGATGCTGGTGAGCGGATCATCAACTTCATCGACGCCGATGGCATGCTCAGTGTTGATCTCGATCTGATTCTCGACCAGGCGAACGCGATCCCGGGGATCGAGATCGAAATGCCACTGCTCAAGCAGGCGCTCGCGGAGATTCAGCAGCGGCTTGATCCGGCAGGTGTCGGCGCGCGAGACCGGCGTGAATGTCTGCTGCTGCAGATTGATCGGTTTGAGCATGAAGGCAACGCAGATATCTCTCTGTGGGAAGATGTGCGACTGCTGATCGAGGAGCACTACGACGACCTGCTCCAGAACCGCCTGCCGAGGATTTCGCAGCAGACCGAGATGCCGCTCGAGCGCATCAACGAAGCGATGGCAATGATGAAGAAGCTCTCGCTCAGCCCGGGGCGCGATTTGGTTGATGAAGAGCAGCCGCACATTCGGCCGGATGTGATCGTGGAGTACAATGAACAGACGGATGCGTACGTCGCCCGCCTTGCTGATGGGACGGTTCCGCCCCTGAAACTCTCCAATCGATACCAGAACATGGCGCGCGATCGCAGTGTTGATCGCAAAACGCGCGACTTCGTTGCGGGCAACATTCGGCAGGCGACATGGCTCATTGAGGCGATTGCTCAGCGCCAGAGTACGCTGCTGCGTGTTGTCAATGTTGTACTTGCCCGGCAGCGAGACTATTTCGACTACGGGCCGCAGCACCTCAAGCCACTGCCGATGACCGAAGTTGCGGAGCAGTTGGGGATTCACGTTGCGACCGTGAGTCGCGCAGTCTCAGAGAAGTGGCTTGAGACGCCGCGCGGCACGGTACCCTTGCGGAAGTTCTTCTCCGGTGGCCGGGAAACCGATGCCGGGCGCGACATGAGTTGGGAGGCGGTCAAGGCGACGCTCAGAGAGATCATCGACGCGGAAGACAAGACCAAACCCAAGAGCGATGAATCGCTCGCAACCGCGCTGAAAGAACGCGGCATCGAGATCGCACGCCGTACGGTTGTCAAGTACCGTCAACAGATGGGGATTCCATCTGCCCGGCAGCGCAAAGTGCATGTGTGAGATCAGTCGCTGACATGCTCAAGATCGAGCGTGAGAACTGCGTACCCGTCGAGTTCGAAGTGCTCGACACGGATTGAGATATCACGTGATTCGCCAACTGTGAACTCATGCACATGTTCGCGCGGAGCGTGCCACGTCCAGTCGTCGATCACAACTGCGTCATCGAGCCAGACACGAACTCCATCATCTGAGACGGTGCGGATCCGCCATCTGCCGGCTGGGAACGCAAGCGTACTCGTGGCGATTGTTCCGAACTGATTGTCAGGCAGTTGGGCGTTTTGGACCTCGCCTTCCTCGACCACATCACTCGGCCCGTCACTGGCGTACATCAGACGAAGATCAGGCAGTGTTGTGCGAACAGCGCTGCGCGATTCACGCCGCCAGCCGTCGACATCTTCGCGCGGATCGGCGAACCATGCGAAGAAAGATACATCCCACGATGCATCGACCAGGACACCCTTCAGCGTTGTCTTGAAGTCGCCGGCGGAGAAATCGATCTCGTAGGGATGAATCCCCGGCTCAGCAGATGTCACTGTCACCGTCGGTGGAGTGTTCATGGATTTGTGAACCAGCGCCTGAACACCGCCATGCTGCTGGATTCGAATCGTTCCCTCAGTGCCGTGAACCCTCCAGCGATGCGTACCCGGCTCAGTGGCATCGTCAGCACGGTGCGCCAGTGGTGATTCATGATCCCACGGCCCCCATTCGGTCATGATGATGTTCTCGCGACCGTGCAAATCCTCACGCGCGCCGAATGGCCGTGTCTCACCGGGCAAGTCGTGTGGCACATCAACATGAACGAACGGATGAGAGTCAGCGGGCTCAAGGACATTGACATGCTCGCCTTCGATCTTGATGTTATTATCGGTATCACTGAATCTGTTGATCGCACATTCAACCGGGCGGCGCAGGTGTCGAAGGTGAATCGCCACCGGTGTGTGAGAGAAGCTGTTGTCAACGATGAGCGCTGCTGCGAGTGGGTTATCTGCCTGATTTACCCGGTACCACGGTGTCTGGAACAAGCCCGCATCATCATCCCACCACAGGTGTACTCCACATTGGTCGCCATCGAAGACATTCAGGAAGACACGATTCCCAACCCCATGTTCAATGTTCACGCCGCCACGCTCCAGCCCGTATCCTTGATCGCCATTGCGAGCAAAGGAGTTCTGTGCAACACGGAGCTTCTGTGAGTATCCGCCCCAGATCCCGCAGATCGCGTTTTCATGAAAGCGATTGAGCGTGATGATGTTATCAAAGCTGAAGGTGCATTCCAGCCCATGCGCTGCTGCATACGACAGATCATTATTGTGGAAAATATTACCGCTGCATCCGCGACCTTTGTACCAGTTCAGATCATCGCGCGGGTTCGATTCGCCGAGCGCCTCTCGGCCGGCAAACATAAATACGCCGTCACCGCCATGCGTGATGCTGTTCCCTGTGATGATATTGTTGTTGCACTGCTCGAACATGAGCAGCCCGGCTGAATCCTGCCCACGGTTGTACACACCATGGCTGTATCCGCGGATACAGAAGTCGAGTGCGTTGCGGCAGATGATGTTGTCGCTTGACCGCCACATGGCGATCCCCCAGCCGGACAGGAACGAACAGTCGCAATCGAAGACGCGCGACTCGTTGACATTCTCGAGAATGATTCCGTTCTGCCCGTTCCGGACAATCACCTTTGAAATCGACACCCGATTGCTGTTCTCAATCCACGCTGAAGCGCCGTAGCGATCGATCCACTCGTTGTTGTCGTTGTCATGCGGGCTCAGCCAGTCGGCGACATCCTCTCGCTGCGGATTTGACTTGAGGCGTTGGCGAAAGTTGTCGTCGAAGTGCGCTTCACTGATGATCAGCCCGTCAGCCATATGAGCATGCAGCCCGACCTTGTAGCCGCTCACATGCAGGTTAGTGAGCGTGACATTCTTTCCGGTGACGACGATACCAACTCCCGACATGTCGTTCGGCAGAGTGTCGGGCGCCGCGCCGCGCAAATGAGTGCCTTCTGCAAACGCCACCGTGATATCGTCGCCGACAATGTGAATCACGCCGTTGCCGTTCACATCGAAGATGGTCTCTTCTGAGACACGAACAACGCAATCTCGCGTGATCCTGACATCGTCTCGATCAACGATGACGTCGGCTGGTGCCATCGGCGCGAGAGAGCAGGCCGCCAGTGTGAGCAGGTGGAACATGTATCTCCCTTCCAACCCGAGGCATTCGACGATCGGTCAAACGTCTTCGACTTCCTTGACCTTGCTCGTCGTGATCGTGTCGATTGTCTCCGTATGCATCTTCGTCAGTGAATCAATGTCATCCTTGGCATCTTTGCCCTGGTCCTCGGAGATCTGGTTGTCTTTGTCCTTGACGAGTTGATCGATGGCTTTGTTCGCATCGCGGCGTTCGTTTCGGATGGCAACCTTGGCATCTTCAGCGAGTTTGCGAACCTGCGCGACAAGCTGCTTGCGTCGCTCGGTCGAGGGCGTCGGTACCGAAACCCGGACCGCATCGCCCTCTGCCTGCGGGTTGAGCCCCAGATCAGCCCCTTCGATCGCCTTGATGATCGCATTCTTAGCGCTCGGATCGAACGGCTTGACCAGAATCTGCGTTGGCTCGGGTGTACTAAGGGCTGCAAGATCTCGCAGGTCGGTCGGCGATCCGTAGTAGTCGACCTTCACGTACTCGATCAGGCCCGTGCTGGCTCGGCCTGTTCGAATCCCGCGAAGTTCGGTTCGCAGGTGATCGACGGATTTGTCCATCCGCTGCCGGGCTTCCTTTTGAATCTCAGAGACAGTCATGGTTTAGTCAGACTCCATCAGATACGAGTCGCGCATGATAGCGAAAGAAACGGGGTAGCAGTTTGCATGCATGCAGCCTCAGTTCCGGACGAGCGTGCCCACTTGCTCACCTGCGATGACCCGCCGGATATTCCCGCTTCGTTTGAAGTCAAAGACCATCACAGGCAGATTTCGTTCCATGCACATGCTCAGTGCTGTTAGGTCCATCACGCCCAGTTGCTTTTCGATCGCCTCTGTGAACGTCAGGTGATCGTATCGCGTGGCGCTCGGGTCCTTGACGGGATCGGCAGTGTAGATGCCATCGACCTTGGTTGCCTTCAGCAGGATGTCGGCGCTCAGTTCAGTCCCACGAAGAGCCGCACAGGTGTCAGTCGTGAAGAACGGGTTGCCAGTTCCGGCGGCGAGGATCAGTACCCGGCCCTTGTCCATGTGCCGCAAGGCCCGGCCTCGGATGAACGGCTCTGCCACGGCGGGGATATCGATCGCCGACATCAGGCGTGTGGGATGACCCAGATTCTCAAGCGACTCCTTGAGGGCCACGCCGTTGATGACGGTCCCGAGCATGCCCATATAGTCTGCGGTCGATTGGTGAATCCCGACACGCTCGGCCAGGATCGCCCCTCGGATGATGTTGCCCCCGCCCACCACAACAGCGATCTCCGTCCCGATCGACCGGGCTTCGCCGATCTGCCAGGCGATGGCCTGCAACTCGTCCGGATCGATCCCGAACTGCGGCGGCTTGGTAAAACTCTCACCACTGATCTTCAGAATGACTCGACGGTATCGGCGCTTCGAGCCGTCATTTGTGACTGGATCGTTCATGGATGACGGCATTTGACCGCTTGAAGCAGCATTGGTCAACCCGGGGAGAACCCGGCGGCAACCTGCTTCAGCGGTCTCGGCCTCGTTCTGCCCGTACGATTCTTCGATGCATCGAAAGGATGCGGCCGAAGGACAACCGCACAGAGACGCTACGTTGCCTGACCCAAACCCCCACAACTCGACCCCGCCCGACCTGCAGACCGTGGTCCGATCTCTGGAGATGTCCATCGTCGAACTGGAGGCAGAACGAGATCGCCTCCGTACACAGCGGCGACGAAATCTCACCTTCGTCGTCATCTGTGTGTCGCTGCTGATTCACATCGGGCTGATGTACTACCTCAACTCGGCCTATCGGTATCGTCCTGCCGGACCCGGCCCGGCTCCGATGACGCTCGAGTTCAATGTGATCAACGAGGAGGAACTCACCGAGTACGAGGCTGTCGAGTTTGATGACTTGATGCCTGAATCGCTGACGGACCTCGAAGAGATGCCTGTGGATGACGCGTCGGCTGACCTTGAGGCGACAGTCTCAGCGGCAGATCTTGATCTCTCAACGTCTGGGGCGGTGCCGATTCTGGGCGGTGTTGGAGACGGCGACAGTGGAGCGCCCGGTCTGAGCGGTGGGGGCGCGGGGACGAGCTTCTTCGGCGTCAGTTCGCAGGGCAGCCGGTTTGCGTACATCGTCGATGTGTCCGGCTCCATGCGTGAGGGTCGCAAGCTCGAAGTGGCAATGCGTGAACTCGCGCGGTCGATCTCGTCACTGCCGGATTACGCCCAGTTCCATGTGCTGCTGTTTTCGACAAGTTACGTTGAACCGCCGATGCAGAACGGGTGGATGCGCGCCCGGCGAAGCACGGTCAACGCGTTCACCGGTTGGCTTGAGCGTGTGACTCCCAGCGGCGGTACGCTTCCGATGGAGGCTTTCGTGCATGCATTCTCGTTGAGTACCCGACCGGACGTCATCTTCTTCCTGACTGATGGAGAGATTCCCGGCACCACAGCCGATGAGGTTGCGCAACTCAACCAGCGTGGCCAGCGGGTTGTCATCAACACCATCGCCTTTGGAGACCCAACCAGTCAGGAGCAACTCAAGCGCATTGCAACGGATTCCGGCGGGGCGTATCGGTTCGTTCCCTCTCGTTAGGACAAATGCCTGTTCTTCATGCCCATCTTCGATTCGTTGTCCTGGCATGTGTATGTGCCTGCGGAGTATGCGCGCCGATCAGCGCCGAAGATGTTGTTCATCTTCGTGGAACCACGCAAGTTCTGCGGGGTGACATCCAGAATATTAGTGACGCCGGAATCACGCTGGTTCGGATCGGGTCTTCGGCACCCGACGCAACGCGACAGATAGCGTGGGATCGTGTTGCGAGGATCGAAGCAGACACGCGAGAGCGTCGACTCGACGAATACATGCCAATCGCAGATTCGCTCTGGCGTTCGCGCACTCGTCTGGAACGTGGTGATACGCTGCTCGCGGAACCCGGCTTCGAGCGACAGTTTGCACGATATGCCGGGCAGACGAACGAAACGGCGCTTGTCGTTGTTGAGGGACTCCTTCGATGCCGAATCGCTCGGCTGGCCAATGCGGCCGTGGTCGTCCCTTCACTCGAACTCGTGCGTTTGCGCAGGGCGGGGGTTGTGACGCAGAGTTATCAATATCTCCCACCTGTATTCGATGATCAGATGGAACTCTGCGCGTTCGCACCTCCGATTCTCGTGAATGACGGCTCGCTGCGCAGGCTTGAGCGCGATCTTATTGAATATGACCCGCAGGGAGATGACTATGTTCGCGGGCTGCGCGACCTGTACCTCTACGCAATACGTATGCAACTTGGCGAGGATGTTGAACTTGAAGACGGCGGCCTTCCAACGGGCGATGGTATACGACTTGTTGCGGGTATTGTGCAGGCGATGACAGGCGGAGAACGACTGCGCGCCGCAGCGCGGAACAGTCTTGTGCGACTTGCAGAGTCATCGCCAGAGTGGACCCAGGCGTGGATCACCCTTGCGACCGGTCGATCGTTGCTGATGGAGACGCAGTTGGCTGATCAACTTGAAGGCATGGTGCGACTTGCCCGACTGCCAGCGATGCAGCAGTACCGCATGCATCATCATCTGATCGGTATCGCACTACACGATTTGTCGGCCGCGCTGGAAGGCATAGGCGACGAAGCCGGCTCGTCAAAAATGCAATCGCTGCTCGTTGCTCGATACCCGGAACACCCCGTCTTGAATGCGAGTTTCGACTGATGAGACATCATCCAACAGGGAACAAACTATGCTTGAGAATCTGATGTTCACACTGGCTCAGGACCAGGAACAGGGGTCATCCTGGCTTGAAACCGTGCGGGCGGGCGGCCCCGTCGGGTATCTGATCATCGGTCTGAGTGTGATCGCTGTCGCGCTGATCATCATGCACCTCGTGCAGTTGCGGCGCAGCGCGTTGCTTCCACCAGTGCAGGTAGACACGCTTGACAACATGCTTGCTCGCGGCGATGTCAAGGGGGCTGTCGAGTATTGCGTTGATCCACAGAATGACTCGTATCTCACACGGATTCTCTCGCAGGGCCTGATACGGTTTCAGCAGTCGGCCTTTGGTGTCTTTGAGATAAAAAACGCAGTGGAAGAAGCGGGTGAAGATCAGACGGCACGCTTGTACCGCTCAACCGATGCGCTGGGTGTGATCGGTTCGATTGCGCCACTCCTTGGTCTGCTCGGAACTGTTCTTGGGATGGTCGGCGCGTTTGAGACCATCAGCCGAAGTGCTGGGGCGCAACACGAGGAACTCGCGCGCAACATCAGCATGGCGCTCGTGACGACTCTGATGGGGCTGATCCTGGCGATCCCGTGCGTTGCGCTGTTCACGTTCTTCCGCAACCGGATCGATGCGTTCGCGTCAGAAGCGTCCATGGAGATCGAACGGCTGGTACTGCATCTGGAATCAGGGGCCGGCTCGCAGGGGACCGCATCGTCCGGCCCACCGACCCGACCGGCTTCTCCAGCCGGGACGCCGCCGGGAGGAGGGGCGGCCGGATGAAGTTCACATCTGAAGAGCACAGCAGCCGCAGGCTCAACGTCGAGATCACGCCGATGATCGACGTTGTATTCCTGTTGATCATCTTCTTCATGGTGACCGCGCAGATTGCTCGGACGACGCGAGCGGAAGTTGATCTGCCCCTCGAGCGAGGCGAGCAGGAAGAACAGTCTGAGGAGGCCGGGCTTGTCATCAACATTTCTGTCGATGGCGTGATCATCGTAAATGACGAGCAGGTGTTGCTTGCGGATCTCGAACGGATCGTTCGGCAAGAGGTCGACCGAACCACCGATGGTGATCCCACGAATCTCAAACTGCTGCTTCGGGCTGATCGCAATGCGGAGACGACAGTGCTCAATCAGGTACTGAATATGCTTGAGTCCATGGGAGTTGGTGCGGCGAGGCTGGCAACTGAGGTCCCAAGGTAAGACGCATGCGCATTCGCTATCGACCAGGCAGACGTTCCGAACGAATCACGCTCAACCTCGCCAGCATGATTGATGTGACGTTCCTGCTGCTCGTGTATTTCATGCTCGTGACGGTGATCGCCAGCCAGGAGGACAAACTCAGCCCGACCCTGCAAACCGAACGAGACAGCTCGGCCGGGCAGTCAAGTGATTTTACGCCGCAGATTGTGGAAGTCGTGATCCTCGATGGCCAGCCCGCGTATCAACTGGGGACGCGGACGATGCGCGATCGGCGATCACTGGTCGAAGCGATCGAGAAGCTCCCGAAGGATCAGGGCGTGTTCGTGAAAGTCGCTGACAACGTGCAAGTTGGCTTTGCTGTGACGGCGGTGCAGGCGTGCCGAGACGTCGGCTTTGAACAGGTGACCTATGTGCCCGCGAAGTAGGCATTGGCTGGCCATCCTGATGATCGTAGTGTGTGCTGCCATGTCGGTTGCGCCGGCGCGGGCCGATGATCTGGAAGTATTCCTCGAAGAGCACGGACTCCGGCATCTGCTGGCCGTTCGGCTGGAGCAGCGTCTTGCAGATGCGACAGGACAGCAGCGCGCGGACCTGATTCTGCAACTGGCGTCGATCTATGCATCAGAACTGGAAACCGAGCCCGATGCTTCGTTGCGTGTTGAACTTGAGCGACGCAGCCGGGAGTTGCTGAAGGTCGCGCCGGAATCATCGGCTGACGAACTTCGGCTTGCGCTGCTTCGTGGCCCTTATCGACGCATCGAGAAAATCGCGGAAAACCACCGCCTGCGCCGCGCTGAAGATGACGATCTGGCCTCTGCAAGAGCGTCGCTTGACGAGATCATCCCCGAACTGCGTTCACTGGTCGGGCGAGTCGGTGATTCCCTTGAAGACGTGCAGCGACAACTGTCGCGATCGTCAGGGAATGCGTCGATCTCGATTTCCAATCGAGCGCGCCGCCTCAGCCGGTTACTGAGTGAATCTCGCTTCCTTACAGCCTGGGCTTTGTATTACAAGGCGTTGATCGAGGACGACCCGAGTCCTGCCAAAGAAGCCGAGCGGATGTTCATGACACTGCTCGATCCGGAACGGCCGTTCCTGACACCTGCCGATGTGTCCATCGATCTGAGGCATCTTGAACCAATCGCGCGAACCATCCTCGGAACAGCGCTCGCGAAGTCGTTTTCATCGACGACCGAATCACTTGACTGGCTTTCACTGCTTCAGCATGAGACGACGTTTGAGCCGATTCGTGATCAGTTGCCAATCTGGCACCTCGTGATTCTGCTTCAGAACGGCGACTTCGCGCGATCGCTCGAACACCTTCGAGGCATGGTTGAACAGTTCGATCAGGCGGCAGAGGCGAGTGGGGGTGTTGATGTGCGCGTCGCGTCGACCTGGCTGCGTCTTGCCGCTGTATATGCGCTTGAGCATCAGGAAAACTACGATGCGCAGCAACTCAGCAAGTTCGTGTTCACCAATCTTGCAGGGCTTGGCCTGATTGACCAGATTGTCTCACTGTCAGAGCGATACGGACCGGAATCGCTCGGCCCTCGCGGCTTTGCATCGATCTACGTTCGTGGCGTTCTGGCCTACCAGCAGGCGCGCGAGATGCATGACAGCGAGGAGCCCACGTCTGAGCCACTGGTGATGGCCAGGTACGAAGAAGCGGCGCAACACTTTGAAAATGCGCTTCGACAGCCTGACGCACAGGGATATGAACAGCCTCAGGCGGTCTGCCGTCGACTCATCGGGATGTGTCTTTACTTTCAGGGCCGGTTCATTGCTGCCCGCGACAAGTTCATTGTTGCCAGTGAACATCTTGCACCGACAGAAGCACCGCAGGCATTGTGGATGGCCATCGTTTCGCTCGACAAGATTGTGGAAGCGACGGACGACGATGATCGCAAGGCAGAACTCAACGCACTGATCGGCCAGTTCCTCGAGAAGTACCCCTCCAGCGAGTATGCGCCGCGACTGGTGCTCAAACGGGCAGTGACTGAGCAAGAAGCATCGACGGACAGTGTCGCCCAGTTGCTTGCAGTTCCGGAGACCAGTGAGGTTTATGAATCTGCGCAGTCGCGCGCAGCAGTGATCTTGTATCGTCTCTTCATCGAGAGCGATGGTGCGCAGCAGATTGACTATGGCAATCAATATCTGACAGTTGCCCTGCGTTTGCTCGAAGCAGATGAACGCGTGCTTGGATCGAGTTCCGCGGTGGATCAACGATATGTTGGCCGATGCCGCCGCGTGCTCGAAGTATCGCTGACAGACGGCATCGAGCGACTTGCTGCGGCACGCAATGCGATACGCGGATTCACCGAACTGCGTGAATCCGGTGCAGCGATTGTTGAGGATTATCTTGAGGAAGTTGATTACCGGCGCATGCGCGAGCGACTACTCTCGGGCGATGTGCTGGAAGCACAGTCGATTGCCGAAGCGATCTGGCAGCGCGATCCGAATGCGACATGGGCAAGGCTCGCAAACCGTGGTATGTTCAAGCACGCGCATGACACGTTGCGGAATGGCGCGATAGCCCAACAGCAACGCGGGCAAGCGCTGGCCACTGTGATTCGCTACGGGGGACGCGTCCTGCGAGAGTATGATGCTGCTGCTGATCTGCAGAATCCAAGGGTAGTTGCCTATTTCGTTGCTGTTGCAAATGCGGCCTTCGAGCTGTGGGAGCGAACAGGCGATCCTGAGCCGGGGCAGCAGGCACTGTTCCTGTACCGCGATAAACTGCTCGGGGTCCTGCCAAGGAATGCCCGATTCCTGCGCTCCACCGCAGTGCTGGCGGAAGCGTTTGATGATGTTGAGACAGCACTGCGCTGCTGGCGTCAACTGGTTTCCGGCACGCCTCAGGGTGAGATCGCATGGTTCGAGGCGCGCTTCAAAGTGATTTCAATTCTCGAGCAGTCCGACCCCGACCGTGCCCGCGAGGTCATGGATCAGCACGTGCAGTTGTATCCGGACTACGGACCGAATCCATGGGGCGCTCGCCTGCGGGCTTTGGATGACCGACTGCCGCGCGAAGAGAGGGGCGGTTGATATGGATCAACTCGACCCGTTCGTTCGATTTCTCGGCATTGACGAGACGGATGATGCCGCCACGCTGCTTGGCCTTGATGGTAAGCAGCTCACATCAGCGTCTATCGAACAGGCTTTGCGCAAACAACTTGCGCGTGTGTACGGCCATCCGGATGGGCGCAGCGAGTCTGCTGAGCGCGTCAAGCGTGTATTGCGGCGTGCTGCGGATGAGCTGCGCAGGCCCATTGAACGAGAGCGTGTTGCCAGCGCGCCGCGCAACGGGACGGCATCCACAATCGGCTCACCAAGTCTCGACCGACCGGATTTCAGTCGGCGGTCGCGTCCAAGACTGCAACTGACGGAGTTTGACCGGCAGGTTCTCGCAACTCTGGTGAGTTGTGGCGGCTGGAACGCCACAAGTCGCGGCCGGCTCGTCAGTCTTGCTGCGATGCACAACGTGAGCGTCGATGGCCTGATGCGAGTACTGACCGGACTGAGTGACTATGGCCGGCTTGGGGGCGGACACATTGAGGTAAATGAGATCACTCAAGGCGCGTCGACGATTGTTGCGACGCCCCGTCGTGCGCCGGGCGAACTCGCCCGGGCTGCTGCAAAGGCTGCAGAGCGACTCACACCTGAACTCAAGGAACCGAGCATCTGGTCGACGATCAAGCTCTCGGCGTTGTTTGGTCTTATCACGATCGTGATCGGCATTGTGTTCCTGCGCACGCTGGTCGGCGGCGGGAACGACACTCGTCCATCAAGGGCGGGTAACAACACCATCGCTGCCGGCGGAGAAGCCCGTCCCGATGCGGCTGAGCCCGGTGGCGCGAGGAACCGCACACCAACTCAGTCTGCGGATGAGCAGTACGGTCGGCTCGCGCTGTTTGACTCGCCACCGACGTTCATGGGGAATGCACTTCCGCAACGCGTGACGACGGCGGCAGATCAGGCGGTCGAGTTGCCAGCGCACTTTGATGATATCGAACGACGATTGACCGTCCTCACAGGTGATCCGTCAGAAGCACTGATGCAGAACTGGCGGGTGTCGATTGAGACGATTGCCGTGAGTTGGCCGCACGTTCAGCCGACGGTGCGATCAAACATCGATGATGCGATTCTGGAGGCGCTTTATGAAGCGTCGGGCAGGCCTGCGGTGGTCGACACGCTGCTTGCAGAGTTGATCCCGGCCAACGTCGTGATTGAACCTGAGGATATCAACATCGGGGCGTGGCAGGCCGGGACGCTCGGACGGATCGCTGCGAGCCGTTTACCGCCGTCTGTCACGCAACAGGCTCGGCGATGGCTGCAGCAGGCTGTTGCGGATCAGCCGGCAGAGCGGTCAGCAACTCCATTTCGTGATAGCGCGACCGTCTGGCTCAACAGTATTGCGCCTGTGATGGCAGAGCGCTCGCAATACGAGGTGCGATTCGATGATTTCTGGGAGACGTGGCTCACCGCGCACTCGGCCCTCGCCGAGTACGGCCCGCGCCCGGACTACACCGCTTTCGATGCATCGCTTCTGGCAGTGATCGAACAAATCCTCGTCGGAGGCGCAGATCTTGCCAATCCCGGTCCATCGGTCAATTTGATTGCGCGGCTGCTGAATCAACTGCATTATGAATCAAACCCTGCGGTGCGCGATCGCGTGCTGTCGTGGTTCGATATGGACGGTGTGTCCATTGATGACCTCTGGGTGCTCACAAGCTTGTTCGCAACGTACAACCGGCAGACGACGTGGTTCTCGACCGATCTTGTGCTTGTTGAGCGAAATCCGCAGGGTTCACAGAACGCATACAAACGGCGTTTTCGTGACCGCATTCGTGACGTTTGGCCGGATGCAGGCCTGGCGGATCAGTCTTCGATTCGCGCGGGGGGCACTGGTATCCCGGTCGATCCTGCTGTTGCATCAATGTGGCGCGAGGCGTCCCGTGGAATGCAGTCGCTGGCCAGGACCGATGATGCAGACGAACTGATGCGCCGACTTCAGCTTGCTGCGGACCTGAACACCGCTGCTGCGCTTCTGGCAGCAGGGGATGGCCCGGAGGCACAGGTGCTGGTCGACGAGATCCTCTCACTGCTCGCGCCTCCCGAATCGGAGGTTGCAGGCGGGGATCCGAACGTGAGGCCTGGCCAACAGGTGCTCACGCAGCGCACTGCGCAAAGTCAGCAGCAGAGCACCGCACGACCCGGACAAGCAATCGGGCCAGATGGTCAGTGGGCAGCGAAGTATGAAGCAGCGCGCTCAGCGGATGAACGCATAGTGCTGCTCCAGCAACTGCAGCAGGGGGCGGGGACCGATCTTGGCCCGCTGGACGCAGCGGAGTTTGTTAAGGAGGTGTATCGAGGACAGCCGGTCGAGGTCCGCTCGCTCGCTCAACAGGTTCTGATGGGTAACTTCATCAGTGGGCCTGAAGTAGCGATGCACATGCTTGATCACTTTCCGGGAACCTCGTCCAGTCGTGCGATGAGCGATGTGATCGAGCAATACGCAAATATCACGCTGCCTGAGCAGCAGACGCGCACGTGGCAGATCACTGCCCGGAGGGGGCTGGTCGAACATGCACTGAGATTGCACCCGTCCGCAGCGGCATCATCGTTGCAGGAAGCAACTGAATCGTTGGCTGCCTCGTTTGATGAACAGTTCCTCGCATTGACCGAGGGTGAGCAGTTGCTGGCCACATCGGGTGTACCCGTTGATTCACTGGCGCGTGTGCATTCCGAGTTGCAGCGCCGCGCCTCAATGCTCGTGCCAACCGAAGAAGTTCCGGCAAGCCTTGTCGGACTCAATCGGCGTCATCAGATTCGTTTGCGCCTCGCAGAAGGCGCGATGCAGAGCTTCGTGGCTCATCAACTGGGCACGCTTGATTTGATCGCTTACATCACGGTGGCAGAACAGCCTGCGCTCGCGAATGTTGTGCGCGATGTGCTTGCTGAAGCAGCACGACGCCGGTTGATGTACCGACATGTCCTGCAGCAGTCAGTGCATGTTGAACTGCTCATTGGTGAGATATGGGACATGCGCATGGCGGGCGATGTTGTCACGCGCTCACGCGAGCCGAGCTGGCTGCCTGACGGCCAACAGTGGAACATCGGTGCGATTGATTACCTGATTGCATCATTGATCACTCTCCCCAGGGATTCTGTTGCGGCGCGAGATGAGTCGGACTGGGAGGAGCGACTCAAGGACCTGCGCCCGAGCAATCCGATGGCATACTTCGAACTGGCTGAAGAGATTGCCGATGTCGCTGCATCACCGGAAGACGAGGCACTTGCTCGCCGGCTGTTCTCACTTGCCGGGCTGATGGATTCCAAGCATCTTGCGCGCAGCGCCTGTCTTGCGCTGGCCGATCTTGAGGTAGATCAACTTACAAAACGCCGCATGCTTGCCCTCGCTGCGCTGCTCGATCCTGACGCGACCATGCTCCTCAACCGTGTGAGATCTGGTGAGACGGCTCGCGACAATCCCGATGCGCTGATCGCGGTCGTGGATGCAATCAGCAGTTACCGGCAGGGATACGGGGGGCGCGCCCAGACTGACCTGAGAACCGAGGGAGCCGAGGCGTTGCTTCGTTCTCTCGACGATGTGCTGCCGGGTGGCGTCGACCGATTCCTCGAGGACATTCGACTGTATCGCACGGGTCAGCCGCCGAAGGTGTACGACGGGCGAGAGATTGTCTTGTTGCGTATCCAGGCAGGCCTGCTGGCCGGAGCGGAGCGAAGCTGGTCGGCTGATTTGCTGCTGGAACGCGGTCGCCCGTTGATCGAGGTTGATCCGAATGACCTCAGCGCGACGTTCGGATACGACATGACGCGGCCGGTGTATCGGGACGGACGCTGGGCACCGCATCGATGAAGTGCTGTGATTACGCTGGGAGTTGCATCGATTCGCGTTTGATGTCGAGCAGACCGCTCAGGTCGTCGACCATCCCCGAGCCAATGAGCGACCAGACACACCACCGCGTGTCGAAAGGCTCGCGTACCAGTGACAGGCCCTCCTGAATCGATCGCCGCAGCGGTTTGGCAGCAAGCTGCTCGGCGAGGTCACGGTCGATCGGCATGGCAGCCTGAAGATCGATCTGGCTTGGCACGATGATGAGCAGCGGGTCGGGAAGATCCTCGATGCGGTAGGAGATTGTCCAGAACCACGGCTCGGCGTACCACTCGACACCCTCGACCAAGTCCTCGCGCTCTCCCATTCGCTTCCGCATGCGATCAAAGAGTTTCACGTCAAGCTCCCGCACGCCGGCACGGAGTTCTTTGATCGACGGTGTGACGAACTCGTTGTGCCAGGGATTTTGCTCGTAAGCCATGAGAGGATGGGTCGCTTGGGAGAGTCTGTGAGTCAATCCGGGCGAGGATTGCATGCATTGGGAGCCAATCGCGAACGAACGGGGGAAGTTCGATGCATAATCGCGCCCAAACCGGTATTATATCGGTCCATTCAGGGTTCGTCAAGACTTGACTCACGCGTTGGTCATCATGGCAAAGCGGCCTCAGCCGGGGAAAGTGAAGACCCGGTTGGTGGAATCTGGCGCGCTTAATGAGACAGCCGCCGCCGAGGTCGCGCGTGCCATGCTCCGGGCGATCGCTCGGCGGCTGCCTGATTACGGTCAACTTTGGCTTGCAGTCGCGCCTGACCGGCAAGGTGATGCGATGCGCGATGAACTCGGTTTGGACATCCCGCCAAATCGCATCGTTGACCAGGGAGAGGGGAATCTCGGCAGTCGGCTCGCGCGTCTCTGGAACGAACTGGCTGACGCTGGCGCGGAGGCCGTCACCTTCTTCGGCATGGACAGCCCTGACCTTCCCGCTGAGCATCTGCGAGCCGTGATCGATGCCAGTCAGTCCGCCGATGGCGCGTGGGTTGGGCCAACTTATGACGGAGGATACTGGGCCATCGGTGGCAGCCAGCCCTATCCGGGGCTGCTGGAAGACATCGACTGGGGGACATCTGTCGTGTACGATCAAACCTGTGATCGGGCTCTGCGATGTGGGCTGGCCCTGAAGACGTTGCCTGCATGGCATGACATTGACGAGTTTGACGACCTGCTGGCGTTGTGCGAGCGTCTCAATGACCATGCGATGAATGCAGATGAACCGACTTTGCGTGACCTCCGGCGCGACCTTGATCGGGTGATCTCATCGGCTGGCGAAGCCAGTTGAACACGCGAAAGAAGCGGCACATGACCGAAACCATGACAACCATCGACCAGGATCAGCTTGACCTGAGTTCAGCCACAATTCTCCTCGTCGATGACAATGAACAGAATCTCGAACTCATGCGGGCGTATCTGGAATCGCTGCCCTGCGCAATTCGGACCGCGCACGATGGTGTCGAGGCGGTTGAACAGATCGACGAAGATCCGCCGGACATGATCCTGCTGGATGTGATGATGCCCCGAATGAGCGGCTTTGAAGTCTGCCAGCGAATCAAGAGCAACCCGCGCACGCGCGACATTGTGATCATCATGGTCACCGCGCTGCACGAAGTTGCGGATATTGAGCGGGCGGTCGAGTGCGGGACGGACGACTTTCTGACCAAGCCAGTCAACAAGTTGGAACTTGTCACGCGCGTGAAATCGCTGCTTCGCGTTCGGCTGCTCCGCAAGCAACTGGATGAAGCGCTCGGACGAGAATCGCGGGGATGATCAGCTTCTGTTCAGGCGACTACCACAAGCCGCGGTCTGCGATGAGTGAGGTCATGTCCGGAGTCCGAATCCAGGAACTCTCGACGCCTCGTGGTTCAAGTGTGATCTGAAGATGGGCAAGGTATTGGCCAAGCTCCGAGCGACTGAACCTGTCCAGCCACTCTCGGGCAGCCGATCGGTTGATCTGTCGAATCTGATCGATCATCTGGGCCTTGCTCATGGGAAGATGTCTCCTCGATTTGTGTCCTATGGTCTGGTGGAGAACCCGACATCGGTCAATCGGCCGCAGAGCCGCTAGCGTATAACTTCCGCGGAACCAACGACTTGCGAACATGGCATGGCCCGGCTGAAACATACATCATGGCGTGCATGGCAGACCCTCTGCCCCATCATCTTGGGGTGCATGGTCATCTGGGCATCGACTCAAGGGTGCACATCGCGTGCTGCGTCCACCGATCCGCTGGGAGTGACCGGCACTCGAACGGCCCGAACCCTTGAGCAACCCGGCAAGAACCGCGCGACGAAAAGCGATGGCAGCATGCCAAGCCTGCCAGCCCAATCCACGGACGATCTTGTCACGACTGATTCCGCCGGGAAGTCCGATGAGCGGCCCGCTGAGCCTGCCGGCGCTTCGGAACAGGGCAGAAAGTCAGAGCCTCGTCCGCCGATCGAAATGGTGGATCCGGGCGCGGCCCTTTTTGTCGAGGCCATCGTCAGTCGCCTGCCTCAGAATCATGACGAACTGCGGACGATCACACTCGCGCCGATGCGCAACTTCAGCCGCGCGAGCGAAGATGAGTTCAATGAAATGCGTCGACGGCTTGCCAGCGTTTTGACAGACGCCGGCCGGTCACTCGATGTGAGGTTTGTTCACAATGCTGATGTTCTGGCAGATTACGAGATGAGCGGCTCGGCGTACCTTGTTGTTCGATCCGGCTTTGACTTTTGGGAGCTCTTTCCCACCGTCACGAAAGACCGACTGTCGCCACCAGCATGGACATCACCTGTCCCGGTGCTGTTCCTGCGAACTGATCGGCCGAATCAACCACAGGTGTTTTTCGAAGCCCTCGGCGGCAATGCACCATAGCAGCCCTGCATCAGGTCGCTTGCCTGAAGCGTTCGATCAGACGACCAGCGCCGATCCAGAGAAAGCCGCAGATGAACAGGGCAGCAAACGGCAGCCCGATGATCAGTGGTGGATGATCAATCGTGACCGCAATGCATGTGATAAGGGCGAGCCCGAGGAGCAGTTCGATCGAGCCAGCCAAATGCGATGCGCGTCGATTGTTTGATGAGGCGGGATCAGTCGGCCCGGCGGCACTCGTGTTGAACTTCGGCGTTCGAATGAACGGTGTCTTCCTGCGAAGCAGCGCGCCGATCACCGCGCCGGTATTCACGACGCTCGTGCCGACACCGATCGCGAGCAGCAGCGGTACGAGCAGCAGGGCGCGCAGCATCGACTCGCCACGTGCCCACTGCGAAACAAGATAGAACAGTGCGACGGCTCCGGTGCCGAGCACCAGGCAGGCCAGCCCACTCCACAACACGCCCTGCAACAGCCATGCGGGCCGGTCATCGCCCAAGTTGATCATTCCGGCCAACAGCGACGCAGGGAGCAGCACACTCATGAGCAGCACTGCCAGATACAGCATCGGGCTCGTGAGGTGGAACCATGCCTCGATCTTGCGATACGCGGGAATATCCGCCCGAAGGATGCGAGGCAGCAGCTTGATACCTGTCTCGACAAGCCCCTTGTTCCATCGATGTTGCTGGCTCAGAAACCCGCTGAGCGTTGGCGGAATCTCCGCGGCACACCGCACATTTGGAAGGTATCTGAACTCCCAGCCAGCGAGTTGAGCACGGTACGAAAGGTCGGTGTCCTCCGTGAGCGTGTCGTGTCGCCAACCGCCTGCTTCGTCGATGCAGTCGCGCCGCCAGATGCCCGCTGTACCGTTGAAGTTGAACCAGCGATCGTTTGCCGCGCGGACGGTTTGTTCGACGATGAAGTGTCCATCGAGGAACATCGCCTGGACCCGCGTAAGGATCGACCGGTCTCGATTCAGGTGGTTCCAGCATGTCTGGACCATGCCGACAGACTTGTCTGTAAAGTGATGAATCGTCTCGTGCAGAAACGAAGATGGTGGAACGAAGTCCGCATCGAAGACACCGATGAACTCACCGGTCGCGGTCCCCAAGCCATGGGCGAGTGCACCTGCCTTGTAGCCACCTCGGTTCGACCGATGGACATACTCAATATCGTGGCCCTGTGCACGCAGGCGATCGCAGCAGGCCCGCGCGATGTCCGCGCACGAGTCCGTGGAGTCGTCGAGCACCTGGATCTGGAGCCGATCACGCGGATAGTCGATACGGCAGGCAGCTTCGATCACGCGCTCTGCAACATTCGGCTCATTGAACATCGGCAGTTGAATCGTCACGCGCGGCAGATCATCGAACTTGTCCCGTGGCGACTGGTTCAGCATCGGTCGGCGATCGCGAAGGAACGTGCCGACCATCCAGATCCGATGGATGCCATAGATGCTGAGCACCACCAGCAACACGCAGTATGTGATCACAAATCCGTCGATGGCCTTCCACTCCGCAACTGCCCTCGCCGCACCAACCGATGCGCCTCCATGATTGTTCCACCTGACTCCGGCAAATCCAACCTGGCGGCGACGTGAAATGTCGCAGACACGGCCGATCCGGACATGACCCACTCAACGCGATCAGTGAAAATGCACCGTGGGCCACTGCATGGCAGCCTTCGTTGGGTGTCCGCCTCAGGCCTGATTTGGTCATGTCGATCAGAAAGCGCCGGCGGCAGAGCACCAATAGAATAACGGGCAGCGCGTTTCATGCTGCTCGAATCTTCAGACTGGGAGGTCAACCGATGGAACAGTTTCTGGCAGCACTGGCGGGCAACATCGTGATTGTCGTCATCGGCGCGTGTTTCCTCGTCGGCATGGTGCTCAAGGCCATCACGACCATGACCATCTCCTCAGGTCGGGAACGAAGCCGGCGGGAGATCGCGGCCTACATCGCCGAAGGCTCGATCACGCCCGAGCAGGGCGAGCGGCTCATGCGAGCCGACATCAACCGTGGGCCGCGCGTGAGTTGACGCGGCCGGACCGCCTGACTTGCATGAAAACGGCAGGGTGATCACAATCCCTTGATCATGATCCACCGATCCATCATCGTTCTGGCAGTTGTTGCTTTCGTGTACCTTCTCGCAGGCTGCGGCAGCGTGCAACGCACGAGCCACCCGGACGGCGACCTGTCAATCGTCGCCGGGCGAATCACCTTCTTCGAGAACATCGCACTTCCGCCGGAAGCAACCGTGCATGTGCGGCTGATCGAACGCAGCGCGGCGGGGCAGGAGCAGACAGTCGCAGAGCGAGTGTTCCGAAACTTTCGCCAGCGGCCGATCGACTTCGAACTTCAATACGACAGCATGGCCGGCAGCCCGGGATCGCAGATGATTGTTGATGCGACGATCTTCGTCGGCGACAGGGTGTGGTTCCGCTCCTCTGGCAACGACCGCCTGCGTGGCGAGCACATGAACATCCTCGTGCGATCGGCTCGTTGATTATGCCGATCATCGCCCGCAGATCGTTGTTGCAAGCGCAATACCGGAGGTGGGACTCGAACCCACACGAGTTTTACCCCACTGGATTTTGAATCCAGCGCGTCTGCCAATTCCGCCACTCCGGCCGGTGGCGTACATGATTGCCCTGAAGCGGCCCGCCGTCTAGTGCAGTGTCGATGTTTGCTGGGCGACATCAGTGTGGATCAGGAGTGTCTCGGAGCCGGCGACGGCTGGAACCAGACGCTCGCCAGCGCGAGGTCGGACGGTCTTTCCTCCCGTGAACCCGGCAAAGGCGGGGAGGATCACGCGGTCTTCCCCGATGACAAAACAGGGCACCTTGCGCGTGGCACCCACCGGGCCACGCAGAATCATCGCCGGGTGCAAATGGCCACCGACGCGAACACATTTCTGCACACCTTCGACATTCGCGCTGTCAACATCATGCATGAACGCAAATGGGATCTCGACCTGCGGCTTTGCGCGATACACCAGTCCCCAGTCCGCGCGAGGCGAACCGGCATGCACATCGTGGTTGCCCTCGAGCACCGTCACTTCCAGCCCGCGATGCGCCGCAAACCAACGCGTGAGAAGCTGTTCTGTTTGATCGCTGCGACCCGACCGCGCGTGATAGAAATCGCCGAGGATCATCAGCCGCTCGCAGCCGGTCAGCGCGACAGTTTCTCCAAGCCGATCAAGATCGCGCCGCAGCGATTCGATCGGCACGGGAACACCCGCCCTGCGGAACGTGGCGTCCTTGCCAAAGTGCGTGTCGGCAATGAGCAGTGTCGATCGCGCCAGCCAGAACATCGCCCGTTGCGGCAGCAGTTGCATCCGCTCCCCAGCCACGTCAACGTGCATGGCTCACCTTCCTCGGCCGGCTGGTGCGGTCTGCATGATCAGTGCGGCGATCGTATGTTGCATCCAGTTCGCGCGACATCTCCGCCATGCGCTGTTCCCACTTCTCGCTGCTCACATGATGCTCCCGCAGGCGATCGGCCCACAGCGGGAAGCTCAACGGTGTCAGTCCGTCTGTCTCAACGAGCTCAATCGGCATGTCGCGCAGACGGCGCATCGCTCCTTGCAATCGCCGGATCTCCAGTTGCTGGTCGAGCACCTCGCGCCGGGCCTGGTCGAGCAGCAGGTTCTCGCGATCGAACTCGCTGAGCACATCAAAGAACATGTCGCTTGATGCCTGCAGATGTCGGCCGCCGCGCGATTCGCCTGGAAAACCCTGGAAGATCAGCCCCGCAACGCGCGCGATCTCGCGGAACTGCCGGCGAGCCATCGACGTTGCATTCAGGCATGCAAGCAGATCTTCCGTGAGCCGATCCTCATCGAGAAGTTGTCGCCACGCATCAAGGTCGAGCACAGCGTCGTCGGCAATGAGCAGTTCGATGCCGTAGTCGTTGAAGTTCATCGCGAGTGTGCGCGGCTGTTGCTGCGTCAGCCGATGCGCGATGATCGCGCCAACTCCCTCATGCACGAGTCGCCCCTGGAACGGGAACACGAAGTAATGCCTGCCATCGCGCGATGTGAGTGTCTCGATCAGCAATGAGCCAGGTACCGGCAGCCGTGATGCATCCTGCTGCAACTCAATCAGCGGGCGGATGATGTGGAGTTCTTCCTCCTCAAATCGGCCCGCGCGGGCCTCATCCAGCAGATCGAGAACACCGTCGGCGAGCAACGTCGACAATGGAAAACGCGTGCCGCCCCAGCGCGGCACAACGCCGCGTGTTCGCTTGACCCGGCGCACTCGAGCCGTCATGTTGCGCAGTGAGATCAGTTCCAGCGGCCGGCCTGCAAACAGGAACGTATCGCCTGGTTCGATGCGGCTGATAAACGACTCCTCGACCGTGCCGATCTTCCGGCCATTGTTGAACACGAGCTTGACCGCTGCATCGCTCGTGATTGTACCAATCGCCATACGATGCCGCCGAGCAATGCGCTCGTTCGCGACGCGCCATCGTCCATCGTTCGGCTCGCGCGCGATGCGCGCATAATCCGGGTAGGCCGCCAGCGTCTCGCCACCTCGCTCGCAGAAAGTCATCGCCCAGGCCCACTGCTCATCGGTCAGCGATGCAAACGCATGCGTCGAGCGGACTTCTGCAAGCAGTTGCTGCTCATCAAAACCGTCGCCAGTTGCAATCGTCACGAGATGTTGCGCGAGCACATCCATCGGCCGGTCCAGCGGTTGCCGCGGTTCGACGCTTCGCTTCGCGACGGCCCGCCGCGCTGCTGCAAACTCGACCAATTCGAACGCATGTGTTGGCACGCCGATGATCCTGCTCACCGCGCCCGGCTGATGTCCGCTGCGCCCCGCTCGCTGCAGCAGGCGTGCGATCCCTTTGGGCGAACCAAGCTGCATCACCTGATCGACAGGCGAGAAGTCGACGCCCAAGTCAAGACTCGACGTTGCGACAACGGCACGCAGCCGCCCTTCGCGCAGCAACTGTTCCACTTCTCTGCGAATTGCCGGGTCAAGCGAGCCATGATGAATCGCAACAGCTCCAATCAGATCCGGCCGCGACTTCATGATTGCATGAAACCACAGCTCCGCCTGCGACCGAGTGTTCGTGAACAGCAGCGTTGTCGCAGCATTGTCGATCGCATCGACCACCTGATCTACCAGCCGCGTCCCGAGATGCCCGGCCCAGGGAAAACGCTCGATGTCATCGGGCGAGAGTGTGCGCACCTCGATGGGCTTTTCGATCTCCGAACCAATGCGCACCGCGCGGCGGCGTTCCGGCCCGTTGCCGAGCAGCACGTTCATCGCCTGATCGAGATTCCCAAGCGTTGCAGACAATCCCCACGTGCGCGCCTGCGGCGCAAGTGTGCGCAGGCGAGCAAGGCCAAGTTCCGTCTGCGTGCCCCGCTTTGTGCTGAGCAGTTCGTGCCATTCATCCACAACAATGCAGCGCAGTGATGCAAACCGCTCTGCAGCGCCCGCGTAAGAAAGCAATACGCTCAGACTTTCTGGCGTCGTCACCAGCGCAGTTGGCATGCGTTTTTTCTGCCGCTGCTTGACCGATGATGAAGTGTCGCCCGTGCGCACTTCGACCGACCATCGCAGGCCAAGATACTCAATCGGCGCGCGCAGATTCTGTGCGGTATCGTTCGCGAGCGCGCGCAGCGGCGTGATCCACAGCACACGCAGCGGCTCAGATGACTCGCGTCGATTCTTCGCATCCGCAGCGCGCGCTTCGTGCCGTGCCAGCGATTCCATCACAGGCCCGAGCCACGCTGCGTACGTCTTGCCAAGCCCGGTCGATGCGTGGATCAGCCCGCTGCGGCCGTCCGCATACGCCGCCCACGCCTCGCGCTGAAACCGGAACGCACACCACCCGCGCGACGCAAACCACGCTTCGACCGCGTGCAGCGATGCATCGGTTCGTTCCTGCACAGGGCTGTTCGACGGCTGTGTGCGCATGGCGATGAGGCATCGTATCCCGAGATCGCCGCACACGATCGCGTGCGCACGTCACATCAGTTCGCGCCGGCCACCGCCTCTGCCAGCTCGCTGAGACCGCCCACGATCGGCAACTCCAGCACGGTCTGATCGAGATCAACTGTCAGTTCCGTCCCCGGGTCAGGCCAGAGTGTGAAATCGCGATCGCTCGAGAAGATCATCAGTCCGATTCGCTGCCCAGCAGGGATCACCTGGTCGTCCGGCTGCAAGTCAAAGGCAAGCTCCACAAACTCACCGGGCTTGAGCGGCGCGCTCTCCGACAGCGAGTTGCGATTCTGCGGGTCAGCCCAGCCGCGCGTAATGATGTTGTTCGTGATCGGCGTGCGCCTGCCCTGCGACTCATAGGGCAGCGAGACAATCCAGATCGACAGGTTTGCCGCCTGCTTGGTGGACGCCAGTCGAATCGTCGCGCGCGCCGTGCCCGAGATGTGCACGTCCTTCGTGAGTTCGGGTGTCGCGAACAAGAGCCGCTGCTGTGATGATCCTGCCTGCGCGAGTTGAGCGCCGCCCTGCGACACATCATCAATCAGCGTCTGCGTGCCGCGCGTGATTCGAGGCGGCGCCAGCACCAGTTCACCCACGCTGCTGCCATCACCCATCGGGTGCATCTTCACCATCTGCGCATCAGGATGCGGATAATCCGGATACGCCGTCGGGGAGTTGCGCCGATCGCCCTCGCGCACAATCCATGCCTTCGACTCGTTCTCCACGCCATTGTCAACATCATACAGATACCGCGTGAACCACTTGTTCTGCATCTCCATCGGCGGGTCACCGCCATGCCCCCCCTGGTGGAGATACCATTGCAGCGGAACGCCCATCTCCTTCAGGCGCATGCCGATGCGCACGCTGTGCTCGGGCATCACGTTCCAGTCATTGAAGGCATGGGCCATCAGCGTCGCTGCCTGCCAGCCGTCCATGTGATTGAGATAGTCGCGCCCGGCCCAGAAGTCGTTGTAATCGCCGGTGATGCGGTCGAACCCTTCCATCATTTCCTTGTCACGAATCTCACAGTCGCAGTACTCGCGCATCGCCGGATCGCCGGAGTTGATGAAGTCGTACAACACATCAATATCTTCACCCATCCACCCGCCGGGGTGTCGAATCAGCCCGTGCGAACGATAATAGTGATAGTATGATGTATTGGGCGCCACGGGGATGATCGCTTCCAGCCCATCCACACCCGTCGTTGCAGCAGCCACGGGAAGCGTGCCGTTGAAACTCGTGCCGATCATGCCGACCTTGCCTGTACACCATGTGGCCTTGATTTCTTCATCGCCATCAACAGTGGTGAAGCCGCGCGCTCTGCCGTTCAGCCAGTCGATGACTGCCTTGGGCGCGAGCGATTCGTTCGGCCCGCCAACCGTCGGGCAGCCCTGCGAGAGTCCCGTACCCGGCGATGATGAATGCACCACCGCAAAGCCGCGCGGCACCCACGTGCGCACCAGCGAGTTGGAGATCATCGGCACCTCCGCGCGATACGCCACATCGGGCGCATCCTTGCGTTTCGGCGGCGTCTCGCCAAGCTCATGCTTCGGATCCCAGAAATACTCCAGCCCGCCGCCCGCGACACCCGCAAAGTACGGGCTCGTCTCGTAGATCACCGGCACCTTCAGCCCCTCGGTCTGCGTCTGCTTCTGGCGCGTCACATCCACATGCACGCGGTCGGGCCTGCCGTTGCCGTCCGAATCGAACTCCGTCTCGACCCACAACTGCTCGCGAATCCACTCATCGGGATTGCTGAACGCCTCGACTTCCTGCGCCTGGCCATTCTCGAAGACGGGCTTCGCCGGCTCGATTGTCGACTCAGCAGCTTGCGGCGAAGCAAGAACAACACTCGCCGCGACAAGCAAAGCAGCGGGAGGAAGAAGCGATCGAAGCGTTCTGGTCACGTGATATCTCCACAGTAGAAGGACTCATGGAGCATACCGGGCAACGCCGTCTGGTGTTGCGGAGCGTCATGCATAGAGTTTCGACCACCTCCAAAGTTTTTGACTCCTGCAGTCCAGCGGCGTTATCATACGAGGATTCGACCCGGCCGTGTCATTCAATTGCCCGGAGTGAAGATGGCAGCGCCATTACCGTTCACGATGTGTCGTGCGGCACTCTTGGTTGCGTTGCTTTCTGCGACGGGGTCTGCCCTTGCGCAGGGGCAGTTGCCAACGCAGAACCATAATGCGCCACCGAACCCGGCGCACGCCGGCGATGCTGCTTCGTTCCTCATCCTTCCGATTGTCGATCAGATTCAGCCCCGCACGCTCGATACATGGACCCGGCTGCTGTTTCTCAGTGAGCCGCAGAAAGCTGCGTTGGCCCTGTTTCATGAACAGTACCTGAAGGACGACACTGCGCTGAGAAGGCAACAGGTCGCGCCGCTCTGGGATCGGTCTGCAGAACTTGCCGCCATCGATCCGAGAGACTATTCCGATCCATCAGTTGCTGAAGAAATCTCACAGCTTTATGATGATGTCCGCAAAGTCAGTGATGCGATCCATCGCCTGGAAGACAAAGCCCTCTTTGACCGGCTGCGTCCGCTGCTTGCAGATTCTCAACTTCAACGGCTTCCCCTGGTCATCGCGCACCGGGATCGTCAGAGATACAGCACGGTGCGGAACCATCATCACGCATCATCCGTTGATTTGCTGGATATGCTCGACTTCATGGAGCAGACAGATCCGCTGCTGTTTGCCGACCCGCAAACGCTTGACGAAACGCTCGCCGCTTACTCAATGAGCATCACTACTGCGAGAAAAAGATACTACGACATCAAGATTGATGTGCTCGCTTCAGTATCGCAGAGCCGGGGCGAAGGTGAAGCGAAGTACGAGCGCCTGCGCGCCCGGGCCGCAGAGACGGACGCCGGCATCTCCGACTTGAACGACCGATTTGCAGAGCGTCTCGCGGCCTGCTTCAACCCAGAGGCAGGCGAGCGATTTCTCACGACCGTACGCGCCGCTCTCCATCCGCAGGTCTATCCGAATCCATGTGACATCTCAGAGATCGTTGCGCTCTTGATGGAGCGTGAGGATCTGACCGTACAACAGCGCCATGCGATTGCCGCCATCTGGATTGATTCCCTCACCCGTCAGGATGTTGTCTGCCGCCAGATGCAGAGAAGCGTCCGGCAGTGGATTACCCGTCAACGCGCGCTGAAAGCGATGCCGGGCGAACTGGATGAACACCGCGCAGAACTTGATGAGTTGCATGATCGGCGCCGCCAGATTGCACAAGAGTCGCTGGCATCGCTCGCCGGCGTGTTCCCGGCACATGATGACACACTCGATGCAGCCAGCCGAGAGTTCCACACCAGACTCGCCGGCCTCAGCTCACGAGGCCTCGGTACACTTTATTACTATCCAGCGTACGCGGGTCCGCGCGCA
>CAZVXI010000011.1:0-2005 GCA_964631295.1 uncultured Isosphaeraceae bacterium | reverse complement strand
AGTCCGTTGCATAAGTGAGTCCTCCGTATCAGGGTTCTCAGCACTATAGCTCCATCACTTCGGCTGCCACAGCTCAATGCGGTTGCCTTCCGGGTCGGTCACCCAGCCGAACCTGCCGTAGCCCTCATCCTCGATCTTGTCATCCACATCCGCTCCCGCAGCGCGGAGTTGGGCGAGCATGGCATCGAGGTCGCGCACGCGATAGTTGATCATGCCGGTCGCCGGGCTATCGCCGAAGTACTTCGTGTCGGCCGGGAATGTTGACCACACCGCCTCCTCGCCAGCCGCGGCTGAAATGAAGCTGCCATACGTCTGCTCCGGCTCGACAGGCACGCCCAGATGATCGCGATACCACGCTGCGAGCGCCTTGGGATCACGCGCCTTGAAGAACACACCACCAATGCCAATGACTTTTTCCATGGGGGTATGATGCGGCGGCGGGCAGCATTGGTCAACTGAGGATCACACCGACCTCGTCATTCCCGCCCGCCTCGGCGGGTGAACTCCAACGGGAATCCACGGCTGACTGATGTGTTGGAGTTATTCATGGTCTGTGGATGCCTGCTTTCGCAGGCATGACGGGTGGCGCGGGCATGATGGCCGCGGCTGCTGTATGCTACCGCAGTGAAGCAGCCATGCGTCTACATACTGGCCAGCAGGCGTGATGGCACGCTCTATACCGGGGTTACGAGCAATCTTGTGCAACGTGTCTGGCAGCACAAGAACGACCTTGTGCCAGGGTTTACGAAGAAGTATGGCGTACACCGTCTCGTGTACTTTGAGTTGCACGATGACATGGACTCCGCGATTCTCCGCGAGAAACAGATCAAGAAGTGGAAGCGTGTATGGAAGATGGAGTTGATCGAGCGCGAGAATCCGAACTGGAATGATCTGTACGAGTCGATTCTCTGATTTGGTCGCGGTCTGTGGATGCCTGCTTTCGCAGGCATGACGGGAGGGCGCGGGCATGATGGGAGGGCGCGTGCATGATGCGGGGCGCGCGGCTTCGTCATTCCCGCGCACGCGGGAATCCACGGCTGACTGATGTGTTGTGGTTATTCACGGTCTGTGGATGCCTGCTTTCGCAGGCATGACGGGAGGGCGCAGGTATGACGGGGGGCGCAGTTTTGTCATTCCCGCCCGCCTCGGCGGGTGAACTCCAACGGGAATCCACGGCTGACTGATGTGTTGGAGTTATTCATGGTCTGTGGATGCCTGCTTTCGCAGGCATGACGGGTGGCGCGGGCATGATGGCCGCGGCTGCTGTATGCTACCGCAGTGAAGCAGCCATGCGTCTACATACTGGCCAGCAGGCGTGATGGCACGCTCTATACCGGGGTTACGAGCAATCTTGTGCAACGTGTCTGGCAGCACAAGAACGACCTTGTGCCAGGGTTTACGAAGAAGTATGGCGTACACCGTCTCGTGTACTTTGAGTTGCACGATGACATGGACTCCGCGATTCTCCGCGAGAAACAGATCAAGAAGTGGAAGCGTGTATGGAAGATGGAGTTGATCGAGCGCGAGAATCCGAACTGGAATGATCTGTACGAGTCGATTCTCTGATTTGGTCGCGGTCTGTGGATGCCTGCTTTCGCAGGCATGACGGGAGGGCGCGGGCATGATGGGAGGGCGCGTGCATGATGCGGGGCGCGCGGCTTCGTCATTCCCGCGCACGCGGGAATCCACGGCTGACTGATGTGTTGTGGTTATTCACGGTCTGTGGATGCCTGCTTTCGCAGGCATGACGGGAGGGCGCAGGTATGACGGTGGGCGCAGGCATGATGCGGGGCGCGCGGCTTCGTCATTCCCGTGCACACGGGAATCCACGTGGGACTGATGTGTTGGGGTTATTCATGGTCTGTGGATGCCTGCTTTCGCAGGCAGGACGGTGGGCGCACTGTCGGGCTACGCGGCTTCGTCATTCCCGTGCACACGGGAATCCACGGCTGACTGATGTGTTGGGGTTATTCACGGTCTGTGGATGCCTGCTTTCGCAGGCATG
>CAZVXI010000010.1:0-37453 GCA_964631295.1 uncultured Isosphaeraceae bacterium | reverse complement strand
CCGTCTCAGTCGAATGATCCTGCCGCGTGCGTGCATGCGCTTTGGTGTCTGCCGGGTCCATTGGAATGATGGTAGTCCAGTGTCTGAGCCGAGGGCATGCGCCCGATCTGATCGAACCCTATCTGACTGGCCTGGAACATGGCACGGGACAGGTTCAATGCTGGCATGCAAGCGACGGCTATGGGCTTCCCGACGCATTCTGGGACTGGGCTGAAGAAGAGAAGGCAAAGCACGGAATGGGCGGTAAGGCGCTTCCGCGTGAAGTCGCATATGAGTGGTATGACGAGTGGATAGAACTCGGTGAACCGACGGCCTCAAAAGCCAAGACGTTGCGAGATCACAGGCGCAGAGGCGGCGGGCGTCGCGGTATGGCAACGAAAAAGTTGCTTGTAGCGACCGCTGGCGGAGTGATCGTGATCTCCTATTTCACAGACAAAGCGATTGCTTTGATCGACGCGTTGACTGGCAGCAGAGCCTACGGCATGTTAATGCGTGCAATCCGAAAAGGCGATGTCGGTGGAGCCGATTATTGGGCCAACGAACTCTATTTGGAGATTGTCGAAGCTGGGTTGCCAATGGCGGCACTCAACTTCTTGGAATGGTGGCAAACGGTAGGCATGCTTGGCATTCCACGGTATGGTCAGAGTCATTCTGATGCGGACGAGTCGCCACCATACGATGGCGGAGGCCAGAGGCCCGAGTCTGACTGGGGCCCAAATGGGCCGCCGTTGGAGGATCGCTACGATGAGTGTGGGAAGCCGGTGGAAACGTCGTAAGGAGACTGCATGGCTGTCATATTGAGCGTGCTCGGGTCTGATTTGAATGTCCGTCAACTGATACGTAAGGTTCCCGTGCCGGTATCGAGTTGGTTCGTACGAGGTGAGCGCCGTAACCCGGTAAGCTATTCACTCAACAAATATTCTGGATTTATTTATCGCGTCAGTGAGGCTGGTTTCAATGAGCTAGAGCAAGCTTGCGGTGATGCCGAGGTATTCCTGAGCGAGCACCAAGATGTGTTACGCGCGTGTTGCCGATTTGCCGGCATCGAGCAAAGTAGAATATCGTTTTCTGTAGGAATAGAGGACGGAGTTCCTTCGTGGTGCTTTGCGAATTCACTCGTGCGTCTAGTTGGCGACATTGGCCTCGATCTGGAACTGTCACAGTATCCGGTATCAGTATCTGATTAATAATAATATAATACCTGCAGGAGACAACTTATGAAAGAATCTGGCTGTCGTCAGATTCAACCGGTGTTTGATGTCACTTGTGAGCCCACCCAACGCGGGGATAATGGCACTTTCCGAGTGCTTTTCGGCCTTGGAACAACTCTCTCAGCACGGGTAGGTATCACGGAATAGGCCTTCACCACATAGTCTCGGTGCAACAAGGATACCGGTTTCGCTCGCGCCGCATACTTCGCGGCGGCAAGCGAAGGGGTCGAAATCGTTGTCATGGACGATTGACCAGCCGCCGGTGGTCGCGGAGTGGAACTGGGGCGGCCATGACCTCGGCGGACTGTCCGACCCGACGGAAGACAACATCATCGGCTTCAGCGGATACCTCTTCAGCCTGCAACAAAATGGGCTCGGTGGTCAGTTGCGATATATCCGCAACCCTTGCTCGATCGGTTGTTCGGGCTGATGTGCAGCCAGTTGCCGGCCGCGCAGCCGTAAGCGTTCTCAGAGCCGGGGCGGTGCGGCAACTGGCAGTGCAAGCAGTTGGCGTCTGCGGCGTGTGATGCGCCACACGCCGAACGCCCAAAGTGTCGCACCGCCGCCGATGATGAGTAGAGCTGGCCACTGCATGAGCAGCGAGGTACTGGATACCGGCCCGGAACTAAGTCCACCGCCCACTGACGTCAGTCCGTGCGTTGGTGGCGAGAAGTCGACAGGTGGAACCCAGCCGAGGAAGCCGGTGAGATCGCCATCACTCATGTTGGCGAGGGCGGAGATGTCAACGGCAATGGCGTCGGACGCGGTCGCGCTGGAGTCGAACCCAAGCGCCTCGAGGAGAGGGGCCACATCTGCCTTAGACATCGGGAGTGTGCCCTCGCCGAGCAGTTGCTCATTGCGCGCTGCGGACCACTGCTGGGCTTCGACATCGCAGTTGATCTGCATCGGCCATCCGCTCTCGGCATGCACGAGAACTGAGAGCGTCTTGAGCGCAGTCGGCTCACCGTTCTCGCCGGTATCAAAGGTGATCTTGACGTCGACATCACACCCGAGATCGCCCGTCGGATTCGCGATGCTGCGATATCTGCCTGTGGCACTGCTCTGTGTGGAGTTGAGCGAGTGTCGATGCAATGTGACGGTCGCTGGCTGTTTAGCGGGAGCGGTGCGGTTCAGGCGTGCGTCAGGTGAGACGATGCCCCAGTTCTGTCTCGATGCGGCATCCGGGCCGGCTGCTGCGAGGACAGTGAGTATGTTGGCAACCTGGGCGATCTCTTCCTGGATTTCCGTGGATTTCGTTTCGATGCGGGCGGCAGTCAGGAACTGCTCGACGGCCTCCTTGGAGAACTCCTCGCCGTTCTGCGGCCCACCATCGGCCTGCATCGTCCATCGGCTCGCGTTCATATCCAGCGAGACGAGCACGCGCGGCCCGCTGTCGGGGGCGATCTGCATGTTGCAAGTCTGCCACTGCGTCCCTGTCGTGCTGCCCGAGAGGCTGATGGAATAATTTGGGGGCGGGGTTCGTTCGTCGCGTGATGCGCGCCACTCCGGCTCGCGCTGCGGTGAGAAGTTCTGCGTGAAGCTGACCTGGTTCGGTCGTACTCGCGTGCCGAGATTCTCCCAGACCGAAAAGGCAACAGCGCCCACGAGGGCAACGAGCGCTGACCACGCGAGCAGCATGATTGGCAGACTCGACCGCGTCTGTAGCGCAGTGCGCGCGGTGAGCGTGCCGACAACGCGCAGGTCCGAGCCGCACTCCGGGCATGTGGGTGAGTTGAAGTCGATCTGATACTGGCAAATGCCACAGGCCGCTCGCTGCGGGATGGAACGTGGCAGTCGCAGCCCGCGAATGAGGACCAGCAGACATGCCGCGACAATGCCGAGGAACAGCAATGTCGGAATCAAAATAATGAACAGAAGTTGGAGCGGGTTCATTACCATCGAATGCCCTCCGCGTGACAGGCGTGTGGGCGAGCATTATAACAGGCACTTCGCTGGCAGTGCAATCACGCCCAGCCGGTTGCTGACAACGTATGATGGTGACTATCGTCTACCCGATAAACACGCAGTTTCTTCGTCTGTGCTCGGCTCTGACAGTGCTCCTGGTGGCGGCGATATCTCTGCAGGGGTGCTCGACGTTCAACCGCGACTGGAACCATATGGAGTCGACAGCAGCGGCGGAGCGCGGCTCCCAACCGATGCTCACGGGGCTTTCCGGTCGCTGGAAGGGGACGTGGCGCAGTAATTCGAACGGCCATCACGGGGAGTTGCGTTGCATCATCACGGAAGATGAGAGTGGCAGCCTGCGTGCGCGCTATCGAGCGCGATATGGCTGGTTCTTCACGTTCGAGTACGACATGCCAATGACTGCTGAGCGCATCGCTGGTACAGAAAAGAGGAGTGAGGCGTACCGATTCAGCGCGTCGGCCGACCTGGGCTGGCTGGCCGGCGGCGTGTATGCGTATGAGGGAACCGTGACGGGCGATGTATTCCACTCGACCTATACAAGCAGCGGCGACCACGGCACGTTTGAGATGCGGCGAGTACGAGCGGATTCGCCAGCGGATGAGAACTGAGGATGATGTTCTGATGCGATCCACTGGACGGCCGCTATCCTGACTGGCATGACGTCAACGACTGCAGTGGAGTTGGTCTCGGCATTGATTGCATTCGACTCGGTGAGCAGTCGAGGCAACCTTGCAATCGCGCAATATGTTGCAGATTCGCTCGGAGCATACGTGGATGAATTGCATCTGCTGCCATGCGGCGATGAAGGTGAAACGCAGGTGAATCTGCTGGCGCGCATCGGCCCAGCGATGAATGATGGCAGCGGTGTGCTGCTCTCGGGCCATCTGGATGTAGTCCCGGCTGACGAGCCGGGGTGGACGAGCACGCCGTTCGAGCCGCGGATCGATGCGGGGCGTGTGTATGGCCGCGGCGCGTGCGACATGAAAGCTGCGGTTGCGTGCTTCATCGCTGTGGCAGGGAAGATTGATCGCAGTGCACTACGCGCGCCACTCTGGCTGCTGCTGAGTTGCAATGAGGAAGTCGGCTCCATTGGAGTACAGCATTTCACGGCGCACTATGCGCGCGGCTTTCCGCTTCCGGGTGAGTGTATCGTGGGCGAGCCAACAGAGTTTCGTGTGGTTCGGATGCATAAAGGGCACCTGAAAATACGCGCAACATATCACGGTAAAACAGCACATACTGGCACGCCTGACCTCGGTGTGAATGCGATCGCGCCGGCTGCGCAAGCAGTCGAGAAAATCAACCTGTTGCAGGAGCGCTGGCGCTTGTGTGACCTGCCGAACGCAGGTTTCTTCTCGAACGCGCCTTTTCCAATTGCAAACGTCGTCGGTATCCGCGGCGGTTCAGCGTGGAACGTGATGTCTGGTCGATGTGAGGTAGATATCGGCGTGCGGCTGCTGCCCGGCATGGAGTCGCAGCCAGCAATTGATGCCGTGCGCGAGGCATGTGAGTCTGATGATTCACGCAACGTCCGGTGCGAGGTCATGAACGACAACCCGCCGCTGCTGACACATGACGATGCTCGCGTCCACCGCGTGTGCTGCGGCATTGTCAATCAGCGTGAGTCCGTCGGCATGCCGTTCGCGAGCGATGGTGGGGTCCTCAAGCGAGATCTGAATATCAACTGCGTTCTCTTCGGACCCGGATCCATGAGCGTTGCGCATCAGGCGAATGAGTATATTGCTCTTGCAGAACTTGATGCATATGAAGATATGCTGATGCGATCCATCACAGCATTGTGTATTGATCGGAGTTGACCGTGGCGATTCGCGAAGTCATTGCGGCTGATCTCACACTTACAGGCGACCACTTTGAGAGGAACGTACACGTTGCAGTAGACGATGACGGCCACATCGCGAGCGTTGAGAGAGCGAGCCAGAATCCTGTCACGCGGCGACTGTCGGGCATGGCTCTGCTGCCCGGCTTCGTCAACGCGCACAGCCATGCCTTTCAGCGGGGCCTGCGTGGACTGGGTGAGACGTTTCCCGAACGTGCGGGCAGTTTCTGGACATGGCGGGAAGAGATGTACCGCCTCGTGGAACAGATGACGTCCGATCGGATGTATACCTTGTGCCTGCAGGCGTTCAGTGAGATGCGCGATGCAGGCATCACAACCGTGGGAGAGTTCCACTACCTGCATCACCTTCCCGCCAGTGAACAGTTTGAGCTTGATTATGCCGTGCTCGCTGCTGCTCGCGATGTCGGCATTCGCATCGTGCTGCTTCAGGCGTTCTACAAGACGGGCGGCATCGGCATGCCTCTTAAAGGTGGCCAGCGGCAATTCGCGACACACACCCTCGATGCATACTGGCAACAGTTCGATCAGCTCGCATCGCAAGTTGACACATCGTCGCAAACGCTCGGTGTCGTGGCGCACTCGATTCGTGCAGCGGACATTGAAGATATTGCCCGGCTGCATGAGGAATCTCGCAGCCGCCGCCTGCCCTTTCACATGCATGTGGAGGAACAGCCCGCAGAGATCGAAGCGTGCATCGCCCACTACGGAAAGCCACCGATGCGCGCCTTGCTTGATCGACTGACGATTGATGAGCGATTCACAGCAGTGCATTGCACGCACACGGCGCTGGAGGACATGCAGGGATCCTGCGCGGCGGGCGGAAACATCTGTATCTGCCCGCTCACGGAAGCCAACCTCGGCGATGGCCTTGCAGACATACCTGTTATCTCTGCGGCTGGGGGGCGGTTGTGCCTGGGAACCGACAGCAACGCACGCATCTCCATGCTCGAAGAAATGCGATGGCTTGAGTATGGCCAGCGGCTGCGATTCCAGCGGCGCGGGGTGATTCGCCATGGCCAACGGTGGGACATTCCAGTGTTCGCAGCGGGCACATCGGGCGGCGCTGCATCGCTTGGCGTGAACGTGGGTCGGATCGAGCCGGGCCTTTTCGCAGATCTCGTTGCCGTCGATCTGGGCCATCCCTCGCTGGCGGACGCGACTGACGCTTCATTGCTGGCAGCTTTGCTGTCCGGAGCACCTGATTCCGTGATTGCCGGCACGGCTGTGGGCGGCAACTGGCAGGGTTTCGAGGGGATTGCCGGCAGCCCGAAATGACGGGCGGCTCCTTGCCTGCACATTGGAATCATTCAAAGAAAGCGTCTATAGTTCATCACCCGCGGGCGGCTGAGTTCAGTCGATTAGGGGCTACTTCAGGAGAATTTCCCGATGGCCAGTACAGCCACAACAATTGAAGAGTTTCACGGCCAGGGCTACAAGCACGGCTGGGTGACTGAGATCGACGCGGACACCATTCCGCCCGGGTTAAGCGAGGATGTCATCCGATTCATCTCCGCTCGGAAGGATGAGCCGGCGTGGATGACCGAAAATCGCCTCGACGCCTATCGCAAATGGCTCACGATGGAGTCACCCAACTGGGCGTTCGTCGACTATCCGCCGATCGATTTCCAGGCGATCAGCTACTATTCGGCTCCCAAGCGGCCGGAGGATGGTCCGCAGTCGCTGGACGAAGTCGACCCGAAACTGCTTGAAACTTACGAGAAGCTCGGCATCCCGCTCAGTGAGCAGAAGATGCTTGCCGGCGTCGCGGTCGATGCAGTGTTCGACAGTGTGTCTGTCGCCACGACCTTCAAGAAGACGCTTGCAGACGCGGGTGTAGTTTTCTGCTCGATGTCTGAAGCGATTCGCGAGCACCCGGATCTCGTGAAGAAGTACCTCGGAAGCGTCGTGCCGCCGAATGACAACTTCTATGCGTCACTCAACAGCGCCGTGTTCACGGACGGCTCGTTCGTATACGTGCCGGAAGGCGTGACGTGCCCGATGGAATTGAGCACATACTTCCGGATCAACCAGAAGAATACTGGCCAGTTCGAGCGCACACTGATCATCGCCGAGCCCGGCAGCTACGTGAGCTATCTCGAAGGCTGCACCGCCCCGATGCGCGATGAGAACCAGTTGCACGCGGCTGTGGTGGAACTCGTTGCCCATGAAGATGCCCACATCAAGTACTCGACGATACAGAACTGGTATCCCGGAGATGAGAACGGCAAGGGCGGCATATATAACTTTGTGACCAAGCGCGGTCTGTGCGAAGGTAATGATTCACACATCTCATGGACCCAGGTGGAGACAGGGTCGTCCATCACCTGGAAGTACCCGAGCGTCATCCTCAGGGGTGATCGTTCCGTAGGCGAGTTCTACTCGGTAGCCGTCACCAACAACAAACAGCAGGCCGATACCGGCACGAAGATGGTTCATATCGGCAAAGACACCAGGAGCACGATCATCTCCAAGGGTGTCTCGGCCGGCCGCTCAAACAACAGTTACCGCGGCTTGGTACAGGTCAATAAGGGTGCAACGAATGCGCGCAACTATTCGCAGTGCGATTCCATGTTGATGGGCGACCAGTGCGGCGCACACACATTCCCGTATATCGATGTGCGCAACACGACCGGGCAGGTGGAACACGAAGCAACGACGTCGAAGATCGGGGAAGATCAGATCTTTTACTGCCTGCAGCGTGGGATTTCGGAAGAGGATGCCGTGTCAATGATTGTCAACGGCTTTTGCAAAGATGTACTCAAGGAACTGCCCATGGAATTCGCCGTCGAGGCGGACAAACTTCTGGGCATCTCACTCGAAGGTTCGGTTGGCTGATACTACCTTCGCGGTAGCGAATACCAGGGAAAGAAACAATGACGACACCATTGCTGGAAATCAAGAACCTGCACGTTTCGATTGACGACAAGGAGATCCTCCGGGGGCTCAACTTGACGATCAACGCTGGCGAAGTTCACTCAATCATGGGGCCGAACGGATCCGGCAAGAGCACGCTCGCGCAGGTGCTTGCTGGCCGGGAAGAGTTTGAAGTGACCGATGGGGAAGTTCGCTACAAGGGACAAGATCTGCTCGAACTTGAACCGGATGAGCGGGCGCGCGAGGGGGTGTTTCTCGCGTTCCAGTATCCGGTCGAGATCCCCGGCGTGAAGACAACGCAGTTTCTTCGTGCCGCACTGAACGAAGTCCGCAAGCATCGCGGCGAAGCCGAACTGGATGCTTTGGAAACGATGCATCTATTCAAGGAGAAGGCGCAACTCGTACAACTCCGACCTGACCTGCTCAATCGCCCGGTCAACGAAGGTTTCTCAGGCGGTGAGAAGAAACGTGCGGAGGTTTTTCAGATGGCGCTGCTCGAACCGGCTCTCGCGATCCTCGACGAAACCGACTCCGGACTCGACATTGATGCTCTGAAGGTTGCTGCGGATGGGGTAAACGCGATGCGCGACCCCCAACGCGGGTTCCTTGTCATCACACACTATCAGCGATTGCTCAACTACATCGTGCCTGACTTCGTTCATGTGCTGATTGACGGCAAAATCGTGAAGTCCGGTGGGAAAGAACTCGCACTTGAACTGGAAGAGCAGGGGTACGGCGTCCTTGAGCCGGCCGGCGCTGGTTCCTGACCAAGTCAAATGGAGCACGACATGACCGTCATGCAGGATCAGAAAATCGAATCGGGATCTGCCTGTTCTCTTACCGAGTTGGCCGAACTCGTTGGACAGCCGACCGGAGATGATGCACCCTGGCGAGCACGCATTCGGCAAGCAGGTGCAGATGCATTTATGAATCTCGGGCTTCCGACTCGCCGAGATGAGGAGTGGCGGCAGTTGAATCTTCGTGCGATCGACTCCGGTCGATTCGCGCTGCCCACACCGGCTTCCGTCGACGACAGCGCGTTCGCGCACTTGCGATTCCCTGATCTCAATGCGATTGAACTGGTGTTTGTGAACGGGCAGTTCATGCCCGATCTCTCTGGTGATTTATCTGTTGGCGAGGGTGTGACAATCACGACATTCGCCAACGCGGATGCTGCTGCAGTCGATGTCATCGCCAGCCAGTTGGATACGCTCGCGCCAACACAGTCGGAGCCGTTTGTCGCGTTGAACGCGGCCGCGTTTACGGATGGGGTTCTTGTGCATGTGGCGCGGGGCGTGGTGTATGAACGGCCAATCCGCGTCATGAACATCAACGTGGATGCAGAGAAGGCCACGCTCACCTGTCCGCGCGTATTGATAGTCGCTGAAGAATCCAGCGAGGTGACAGTCATTGAAGACTTTGGCGCGACGACCGGTGTTGACGGATACATCAGCAACGGCGTGACGGAGATTCATGTTGGACCGAACGCTGAAGTTCGCCATTACTTCATCGAGCGGGAAGCACCGAATGCAATGAGCTTCAACTCGCGGAGCGCAAGTATAGATCGTGATGCTCGACTGAAGTCGCATTCAATCATGTTCGGCGGAGCAGTTGTTCGTAACGATATCCTGCCCAAGATCGTGGGAACCGGAGCGGACTGTCTGCTCAATGGCGTATATATTGGCGAAGGCGATCAACAGATCGACACCCATGTGCGTCTCAATCACACTGAGCCGAACTGCACGAGCAACCAGTACTTCCGTGGCGTGCTCAGTGGCAAATCGCGCGGGAACTTCACTGGGCGGATCGTTGTGGATCGTGCTGCCCAGAAGACCGATGCAGTTCAGAGCAGCCAGAACCTGCTGCTCTCAGACGACGCGCGGGCTCACTCGAAGCCGCAGTTGGAGATATTCGCTGATGATGTGCGCTGCACGCACGGGGCGACGATTGGGCAACTGGATCATGATTCGCTGTTTTATCTGAAGTCGCGCGGCATGTCTGAGAACATCGCGCGGAGCCTGCTCGTGTATGCATTCGCCAGCGAGGGCATTGACTTGATGCAACTCGATCCGATCAAGAACGTAGTGAAAGATATGCTGGTTTCCCGCCTGCCGGATGCCGCAGCAATCCGCGATGTGTTCTGATCAGACGAAAGGGTTTCGCATGACAGCCGGCCTTGTCCATCCTGCTGCATCTGTCGATAGTGCAGCATTCGATGCTAATTTAATCCGCGCACAGTTTCCAATTCTGGCGACAGAGGTGGATGGAAAGCCGCTCGCCTATCTGGACAGTGCTTCAACAACTCAAAAGCCGCAGTGTGTGATCGATGCCGTTGCCGACTATTACTCAAAGCACAACGCGAATGTACATCGCGGCGTGTATCGCCTGAGTCTCGAAGCAACTGAGCTATATGAAGGTGCCCGCACGAAAGTGCAGCGGATGATCAACGCGGCCGATTCGCGCGAGGTGATCTTCACGGCAGGAACGACCTGTTCTGTGAATCTCGTCGCGCACTCCTGGGGATTGCAAAATCTCAAGCGCGGTGATGAGGTGCTCATTACGGGAATGGAGCATCATTCCAACATCGTGCCATGGCAACTTGTGTGCGAGCGTGTTGGCGCGCGGGTTCGTGCGGTGCCGATCACCGACGCGGGCGAACTCGATATGGACGCCCTCGATTCACTGCTCACTGAACGAACGAAGATGGTCGCGGTTGTGCACGCGTCAAACACGCTGGGTACGATCAACCCCGTCAAAGAGATTGTCGCTCGGGCGCACGATGCGGGGGCGCTGGTGCTTGTCGACGGCGCTCAGTCATTGCAGCACATGGATATCGATGTGCAGGAAATCGGCTGCGACTTTTACGCGAGTTCATCGCACAAGATGTTCGGCCCCACCGGGATCGGCTTTCTGCACGGGCGCTATGAACTGCTCGACGACATGCCGCCGTGGCTCGGCGGCGGGGACATGATTCGAACAGTCTCACTCGAGCGTTCGACTTTTGCCGGTCTGCCCAACAAGTTTGAAGCAGGAACACCAAACATCGCAGGCGCGGCAGGATTCGGGGCCGCGATCGATTTTGTGCAGTCATGCGATATGGATGCCGTTCGCGAGTACGAGCACGAACTGCTCCGCAGGGCGACAGATGCTCTCAATGAGATCGAAGGCGTCCGCATCATCGGAGAGGCAAAGAACAAGGCTTCTGTTATCTCCTTTGTCGTCGAAGGCGTGCATCCGCACGACCTCGGTACCATTTTCGACAGTGAGAACGTAGCGATCCGTACCGGCCACCACTGTACACAACCGTTGATGGATCGGTTCGGCGTTCCTGCCACGGCCAGGGCTTCAATGGCCATGTACAACACGATTGATGACATCGAAGCACTCGTTCACGCCACTCGCAAGGCGATCGAGGTGTTTGCCTGATGTCTGAGTTGAGCGAACTTTACCAGGATCTGATTCTCGACCACGGCAAGTCACCTCGCAACCTGCGCGAGATTGACAACCCAACGCACTCAGCAGAGGGGTTCAATCCACTTTGTGGCGACCGCGTGCAGGTATTCTTGCGGATCGACGACGATGGCAACATCGTTGATGCAAGCTTCGACGGCAGCGGCTGTGCGATCTGCACTGCGTCTTCGTCGTTGATGACGCTGGAAATTGTTCATCACTCGACCAAAGACGCACGCGAAAAGTTTCATGCGATGCAAGATCTGCTCGCAGGCGACAGTCAGGCAGGAATTGAGGAGATCGGACGGCTTGCTGCGCTGTCGGGCGTGCGCCGGTTTCCAATGCGCGTCAAATGCGCCACGCTTCCCTGGCACACGCTCATTTCCGCGCTTGATGAAAAGAAGCCCGACGAACCCGTGACAACGGAGTGACCACTATGGCGAACGACCACGCCCAACTCCGCGACAGGATCGTGGCCGCACTTCGGACAGTGCAGGATCCGGAACTGCCCGTGAACATTTATGATCTTGGGCTTGTGTACGAACTTGATATAACAGCAAACGCGGATGTTGCGATCCGCATGACGCTCACGACGCCCAACTGCCCGGTCGCTGAGGCCATTCCCGTCCAGGCAGCCAGCGCCGTTCGCAAGGTGGAAGGCGTCGGCGAAGTCGATGTGTCTCTCGTCTGGGAGCCAGCATGGTCTCGCGAACGGATGAGCGAAGAAGCACAGATGACGCTGGACATGATGGGGGTTTCCTGGTCCGACACTGGCCCGAAGCGGTCCACATCGCTCACAATTGGCAGGCGACGCTCGGATCAGCCGTCATCTGATTGATTCAAACGTTCGTTTGATCGAACTCGGCCGGTGATCTACAGTGACCGCCATGGGCAAGGTCGCGCCATCCACACACGACGCGCTGCTCGATGCCGCGGAAGAGCTCTTTGCTCGGCGAGGTTACTCCGCTGTCAGCGTGCGCGAGATCGCCGACGCCGCGAGCGCGAACATCGCCGCCGTGAGTTACCACTTCGGATCGAAAGCCGAGTTGTATCTGCACACGGTGCAACGAGCGATGCAACGTCGGGAATCTGCGTCTGCATGGCGGATGCTTGAGACAACACCGCAGACGCGCGGCGAAGCAATCGCCATGCTTGCACATTTCATTTGCGAGTTTACTGATCGTGTGCTTGATGGCGAGCCCAGCCCTGCATGTCGGCTCATCATGCATGAGGCAGCCGGGCCAAGCGCTGCGATCGACTCGGTTGTCAACGACTATCTGCGTCCACAGGAACAGATGCTCATGCAAACCTTGCGTGCGATTATTTCGAACGCATCAGATGAGCAGTTGCTGTTCACTGCACACAGTGTGCTGGGGCAGATTCTGCACTATGTCATGCTGCGGCCTGTGATCGAACGGCTCAGCCTCGGCTCGATCGCTGCGACGGAAACGCACCACCAGATCGGCAGGCACATCGCGCGATTCTCACTCGCGGCGCTCGGATGCACTGCATCGGAAATCGACGAGGCGTGGGCCTCACCAACACACTCACGGGAGGTCGCATCATCATGAGGCGTCCACACACACACAGCACCGCAACAACACTATGCACGTTGCTGATGATCTTCGGGATGACAGGGAACGCTTCCGCTCAGGGCAGGCCACCGACCGCCGTTCGCGTGGCCGCAGTCGAAGTGCGCGATATTGTCGAGAAGCGAATGGTTACTGGCGAACTCGTTGCGGTCCGCAGGTCGCGCGTCGCTTCGCGCGAGTCCGGCCTTGTGCTGGACCTTCCCGTACAAGAGGGGCAGCATGTCAAGCGCAGCGACATCATCGCAAGGCTCGATACGCGCCGGCTCGAGCTGAGCAAGCGGGAACTTGAAGCTGATCTTGCGGTGAACCGGGCCACGATCGCAGAACGCGCAGCCGAGTGCGATGAGTTCAACCGTGATCTGGAACTCGTGCGAACGTCTTTCGAGCGCGGCGCGGCCAATCCGCGTGAGATACGCGATGCCGAGTCTGCGGTGGCCGTTGCTGAAGCACGGCTCCTTCAAGCCGAGCGTCAGACCGATGTTCTTGCCGCCCGAATCGCTCTTGTCGAGACGCGTCTGGCGGATGCAGTGATTCGGGCACCGTTTGACGGCGTCGTGGTCAGCACGGTGATCGAGACTGGGGAGTGGATCGGCGAAGGTGACCCCGTCGTTGAGTTGCTCTCCACCGGCAGCATTGAGGCATGGATAAAGGTACCCGAGCGACATCTGCGAGCCGTGCAGAATGCTGCCGAAGTTCAGATTGAGGTTGCCGGCCGCGCCGATGAAATGTTCACATCCACCAACTTGCGCATCGTCCCGGATATCGCTCCAGGAACCCGATCGTTCCACGTCGTTGCGACGCTCGAGAACAGTGGTGATGCGCTCGCCCCGGGCATGTCCCTGCGAGCATGGGTGCCGACCGACTCGGGCGAGTTGCGCGTGCTCGTGCATCGCGATGCAATCCTCCGCAATGATGCCGGGCCGTTCGTATTTGTCGCGCGAACAATGGGTGACGGACCACCGCAGGCCGTACCGCAACAGGTGCGCGTACTCTTTCCGGTTGGTCAATTCATGGCGGTTGAAGCCGGCGTGTTGCAGGAGGGTGATCTTGTTGTGATCGAAGGCAACGAACGACTGTTCCCGATGGCTCCGATCTCGCCCACGCGCAACGATGAGCAACAGATAGGGGAGGCAGGCTCATGAACGTGATTGCACTGGCAATTCGCCAACCCGTCACCGTCGCAGTCGGCGTGATACTCGTTCTCCTCGCAGGCGTCATATCACTCACTCGCCTTCCGATTTCTCTGACACCAAACGTCGAGAGCACGGTCGTCACGGTGACCACAACATGGATCGGCGCCAGCCCGCAGGAAGTTGAACAGAACCTTGTCGACAAGCAGGAGGAGCGGCTCATCGGGCTCAGCAATCTGAGTCAGATGACCAGTACTTCAGCGCAGAGCACCGGAACGATTCGGCTTGAGTTCAATACAGGGACCGACAAGGAAGCAGCGCTGCGCGAAGTCAGCGATAAGCTGCGACAAGTACCAGAATACCCGGAGAACGTTGACGAACCGATTATCGAAGCAACAGACCGTGAGAATCGAGACTACATCGCGTGGATCGTTTTTGGCACGACAGATCCTGAGTTCGATATCCGGACGATGCGCGACTTCGCCGTTGATCGCATCGAGCCGATTCTCGAGCGCGTTGAAGGCATGGCTGAGATCAATGTCCTCGGCGGTCGAGAGCTGGAAGTTCAGATCATTGTCGATCCGGTACGCCTCGCACAATACGGGATCACGCCCAGCGAGTTCGCCCGCCTCGTTCAAGACACGAATCAGAATGTCTCCGCAGGACAGGTCGCAGATGGCAAACGCGACATCCGCCTGCGCACCGTCGGGCAATACCAGAATCTTGCAGAAATCCGCGACACAGTTGTTGTCGATGACCAGCGCGGCACGGTGCTGGTCCGCGATGTTGCTGATGTGACACTGGCGTATGCCGAGCCGACCAGTTTCGTTCGATCAAAGGGGCAGTCGGTCATCGCGATCAATGCACAGGGCGAGATTGGCTCGAACGTCATGAGCGTGATGGACGGTCTGCGTGCTCAGATTGATGCGCTCAATGCTCCGGGAGGACTGCTCGATGCCGAGGCAAAACGGCTCGGCCTCAACGGAGAGCTCACGCTGCGGCAGGTTTACGATCAGACGAGCTACATTGATGATGCCATTGCACTTGTCCGCAGCAATATCTGGATCGGCGGTACATTGGCGATCTTCGTGCTCATTTTGTTCCTTCGGTCAGTGCGAAGTGTGGGCATCATCGCAATGGCCATCCCGATCTCAATTATTGGTGCAGTGGTAGCAATGGTCGCGCTTGGGCGCAGCATCAACGTCATATCGCTTGCGGGAATGGCGTTCGCCGTCGGTATGGTCGTGGACAATGCGATTGTGGTTCTGGAGAATATCTATCGGCACCTTGAGCTGGGAAAGAAGCCGACGCAGGCTGCTTACGACGGCGCGCGCGAAGTGTGGGGTGCCGTGCTTGCGTCAACGCTCACAACAGTTGCCGTCTTCGTTCCGATTCTGCTCGTTGAAGAAGAGGCGGGGCAGTTATTCCGCGACATCGCACTGGCAATCTGCGCTGCAGTCACCTTGAGTCTGCTCGTATCGATCACGCTGATCCCGACACTCGGTGCGCGTCTGCTCAAGCCGTTGTCTCAGAAGAAGCGAAGATCAAAGCACGTCGTGGCCACGTTCGTGGGGAAGATGATCTACCTGCTGACAGGCAGTTGGGTCGCGCGGCTGGCAATCATTGCCGTGCTGACCGTCGCCTCTGTCATCGGGACGATCGTGCTCATGCCGCCCGCGGACTACCTTCCCGTCGGGAATCGGAACCTGGTGTTCGGCCTGATCATTCCGCCGCCGGGATACAACATCGAGCACTTTGATTTGATGGCGACGCGCATCGAAGAAACCGTGAAGCCGTTCTGGGAAGCTGGTAACCTCATCGAAGATCAGCAGGCATACGAACAGGCCATCGCGAACCTGCCACAGATTCCAAAGATGTCGTGGGGCGGTGGACCGCCGGAAATGATCACACCGCCGACACTCGACAACTATTTTCTGGTCAACTTTGGGAGCATTCTCTTCCACGGAGGTGTGTCGGATGATCCCACGCGCATCGCTGACGTGCCTGCGCTCTTTAATCACGCAACGCGCGCCGAGGCAGTGCCTGGTGTGATCGCGTTCCCGTTCCAAGTGCCGCTGTTTCGACTTGGCGGCTCGACCGGCTCAGCAATCAAACTGCAACTCTCCGGTCCGGATCTCGACGACGTGATTGCAGCTGCCTCCGTCGTATACCAGACGCTTGGCAGTGATCCAGACATCGGTTACCAGAAGGTCCAGCCGGAGCCATCCAACTTCAACCTGGCCACGCCGGAACTTCACGTGAAGCCGGACCTCGTGCGACTCAGCGAACTCGGGCTGACGACGACCGACATCGGACTCGCTGTGCGCGCAGGTGGGGATGGCGCCATCGTTGATGAATACCAACTCGGCGGTGAGACGATCGACCTCAAGATCATCTCGCGCGATGCAATCACCGGCGAATCTGTGAACTCACTCGGCGACACGCCGGTTGCGACGCCCGGTGGACAGATCGTTCCGTTGAGCTCGATTGCGCAAATCAGCGATGTGCGCGGGCCTTCGGAAATCGCCCGTGTCGCCCGGCAACGCGCCGTGAGCTTCCAGGTGACGCCGGGCGAAGAGCAACCGCTCGAGCAGGTGATCAGCAAACTTGAAGGAATCGTCGACGATCTGAAGCAGCGGGGGGTCATTTCACCGTCGATTCGTGTGTCCATGGCTGGTTCTGCGAGCAAACTCGAAGATGTTCAGCGGGCACTGCTCGGCGACGGAAGTTTCGTAAGCATGATTGCCAGTTCGCTGTTCCTGGCGCTGGTGGTTGTATATCTGCTGATGTGTGTGCTGTTTCAGAGTTTCGTGCAGCCGATTGTCATCATGATCAGTGTGCCTTTGGCCACGCTCGGTGGATTTCTCGCACTGTTTGCCGTGTACATTTGGAGCGTTGGCGACCCTTATATGCCAGTGCAGAAACTTGATGTCCTCACGATGCTCGGCTTTGTCATCCTGATCGGCGTTGTCGTTAACAATGCGATTTTGATCGTTCATCAGGCAAATCATTTCATGGCCGGCTTTGATGGTGACCCGCTCTCGCCACGCAAGGCGATCAGTGAGTCGGTCAAGTCGCGCGTGCGGCCGATCTTCATGAGCACCATGACGTCAATCGGTGGTATGGCGCCGCTTGTGCTGATGCCGGGTGCCGGATCGGAACTCTACCGTGGGCTCGGAAGCGTCGTCGTTGGCGGCCTGCTCGTCTCAACGATTTTCACAATCGTGCTCGTGCCAATGTTGCTGAGCGTCGTTATTGACATGAGGGGCTGGTTCAAACGATCAAGCGAACGCGAGAACTCGGTGACGACGCCGGCAGCCGCCGGGGTGATTGCCAAGTAGTCATGAGTATAGTCTGCTTTATACAGATGCCTGCCCATGCCAGCTCAACACGATCAGTAGCTCTTGTTGAGCAGAAAAGCGATCAGTTTCCTTATCCCACTCGGCAGCGACAGAGATCGACGATACTCGTATGACTTCTCGCCTACTTCGCTCAATCTCCCTTCACCGAAGCGTTCTCTGCAGTATTGAACCAGGTCCGCTTCGGTTCGAGCCAGCGTAGGGTCGAGCGAGAGTGTCGAACTGCGGCCGATGTTCGGCCAGTCCTGTACGTTCAGCAGAACGTTTCGCTGGCCGCAGTCATCACTCATCATCGTTGATACCATTGAGGAAATTGGAAAGGCGCCTCTTGCGGACTGGATGCTGCAACTTGCGGATCGCCTTTGATTCGACCTGCCGGACGCGTTCACGCGTGACCTTGAAAATGCGGCCAACCTCTTCAAGTGTGTAGGTGTAGCCATCCCCCACGCCGTAGCGCAGCTTGAGGATTTCGCGTTCGCGGTAGGTGAGTGTTTTGAGCACATCGTTGATGCGCTGTCGGAGCATGTCGCTGGTCGCGGTGTCGGAGGGGGATTCCTGACGATCATCTTCGATGAAGTCGCCGAACTGGGAGTCTTCGGATTCGCCCACGGGCCTGTCGAGCGAAATCGGATGCCGGGATATCTTCATGACGCGGCGGGTTTCTTCGACTGACATCTTCGCGCGTTCCGCAATCTCCTCAATCGTCGGTTCGCGGCCGAGTTCCTGCAGCAGGTGCTTCTGGATCGTGCGCAGTTTGCTCATGGTCTCGATCATGTGCACCGGAACCCGAATCGTACGTGCGTGATCCGCAATCGCGCGGGTGATTGCCTGGCGGATCCACCATGTTGCGTAAGTCGAGAATTTGTAACCGCGTTTGTACTCGTATTTGTCGACCGCCCGCATCAGACCGGTGTTGCCTTCCTGGATGATGTCGAGGAAAGGCAGGCCGCGATTGCGATACTTCTTTGCGATCGAAACGACAAGGCGCAGGTTTCCTCCTGACAGATCACGCTTGGCCTGCTCATACTCGTTGAAGACCTGCTCGAGCGCAATAACGCGCTTGTCGAGGTCGTCGGGATCTTCGTGAACGAGGCCACGCAGGCCATCGAGTTCTTCTTCCATCACGAAGATGTCTTCCGGGTCGAATCGGTTGGGATACCGCTCGGCCTTGGCGAGGTCGTGCTGAATCTGCTTGATCTTCTTGTTGATCGATTGCAGTTTGCGCAGCAGCGGCTGGATCTTTGCGGTTCTCAGACAGCACTCTTCCAGCAGCGTCGCCATTTTTCGGCGGCGACGATTGATGCGGTCGATCATCGTGCGCCTCTGCTTGGCGGTCACGCCGTCTTCCTGCATCGACTGCCAGTCCTCACGGTTGAGATCAAGAAGCCGTTGCACAGTCGCCACATTGATCGGAATGCGATCAGCTATCTTCTGCTTCGCGTTTTCTTCTGCCGTCGAGATTCGCATCGTGCGGTCGAATGGAAGATTGCTTTCATGCACAAGCCGCAGCGTCTCAATCGATTGCTGCACGGCATAGTCGGATTCAAGCACGCGCCGGCGGAAGATCATGCGAGTGCTTTCGATCTTCTTCGCAAGTCGGATTTCTTCTTCGCGCGTGAGCAGGGGAATCGTGCCCATCTGCGTGAGGTACATGCGGATGGGATCGTCAATGCGCTTCGACCCACTCTCGGCGATGGCTTCCTCGATTACTGCCTGCGTTTCGGCTTCGTCGAGAACTTCCTCTTCCTCGCCGCCATCGAGATCATCATCGTCGAGCATCGACGCACGGTGCGCATCGTCCTCATCTTCATCATCGAAGTGGATCTTCGGTGCTCGACCGGGGCGTTCCGGGTCATCGCGCTTGAACTTGAGATTCGTCTGCAGCGGCGCTTTGAACTCTTCAAGTCGCTCGATGCGCACGGTCTCGAAGTCAACGAAACGCACGCCGAGCCGGTCGATGAGCACGAGCAACTGATCCAGCACTTCCTGATCGACAAGTTCGTCAGGGAGGACGGTGTTCAGTTCCTCATAACTGATCCACCCGCGCTGCTGACCCATGTCGAGCAGTTCGCGAAGAATTGGATGCATGCTTGGAAGCTTGATGCCCACCGCCGTTGACTCCATGCTCATTCCACCCGATTCAACCGCACGCGCGGCATACGGTTTCCAACAAAGTCCTGCTGCCGCCGTTGCGCGATAAGCGCGCTGATCTTTTCCCCCGAAAGCGCTTCGTTCGACCCGCGAAGACCGGCCACTTCCATCTCGAATGCCTCCCGCTGCGCCATCATATGGAGTATGACACAGGTTCGGCTGACCCCGTCATCGCCGACTACTGTAGCGCCTTCCTGCTCAGCGTCACGCCCGACGAAACTTGTCGCCACTGCCCGCTGCTTCTGGTCGAGTTCCTGCAGGATTGTCGAGGTCGAAACATCCCCAGCGTCACGCAGGGCGAGCACTCGGTCGATGATCGCGCGGCACGTGTCGTCAGCGAAGTTCAGTGATGTGATGAAGTCTGCGACGACCCCGCCGTTGGTACCTTCAAGGTCGATCTGCTCTTCCAGCAACTCCGGCTCTGAAACGATCATGCCGATCAACTCGCGCTCCGCACGCTCTCGTGCGCCAAGCGGCGTATCGGCGCTCGGGTAACCCTCTGATGAAGCGCTTGGTCTGCTGGCGGTCGAGCGATGCGTTGCCTTCGCAAGAGCTTGTGTAATGTCATCAGCCGAAACGTGCAGGATTTCTGCAATCTGCTGCACAACCATCGCCTTGCGGACACCCTGGATTGATCCGAAGCCAATGCGCGCGAGGTCATTGATGACCCGGTCGATGCGATTCTGCCGGGCTGACAGCGACGAGATATCTCGAAGTTCATCGCGCACGCGAGCAATCTTATAGGTCAGGGCATCCTCGGCGTCGGCGATGCACTGCCGGAATCGTTCAGCGCCATCGGGTTGGCGCAGCAGCTCGTCGGGATCGAGCCCCTCGGGCAGCACGCAGATGCGCACGTCCAGCCTGCTGGAAAAGAATACTTCGATCGCGCGGTCCGCAGCTTTCTGGCCTGCTGCATCGCCATCAAAGAGCAGTACGACCGTATCACATAATCGACTGAGCACGCGTGCATGGTTCGGCGTGAGCGCGGTGCCGAGCGTTGCTACGACGTTCGTAAACCCATGCTGATGGCAGGTAATGACGTCGGTGTACCCTTCCGTGACGATCGCGCTGCCCGAGTCGATGATCGCACGCTTTGCCTGCGCAAGTGCATAAAGCGTGCTCGACTTATCAAATACAGCGGATTCGGAACTGTTCAGATACTTCGGCTCTTCATCCGGATCGAGCCGTCGGCCCCCGAATGCAATCGGCCTGCCGAGTTCGTCATGAATCGGGAAGATCAGGCGGTTGCGGAAACTGTCGTAGAATCCTGATCCCTGATTGCGTTGCCTGAGCAGTCCGGCGTTCGCGAACGCCCGCGGGTCCTCGTTGCGATGCGAGACGAAGTTGAGAAGGCCATCCCAGCCTTGCGGAGCAGCGCCGATATGAAACGCATCGACAACAACAGTGCTGTAGCCGCGCCGCGCGAGTTCGGCACGAGCCGCTGCCGCGGATTGCGACTGAAGCGTCTGCTGGAAATAGCGCTCGGCGATCGCGTTTGCTTCCAGGAGGGCAGCCCGGGGCGAACTGGCAGGATCATTTGATGCAGAACTTCGCTGTTGCAGTTCGATGCCCGCGCGCTCCGCGAGATGCCGCAGCGCCACGCCGAACTCCATCTTGTGATAGTCCATCACGAAGTTGAAGCAATCGCCGGCGGCGCCGCACGCGTGACACTTGTAGAACGGGTTGCCTTTGTGCACGACGACGGAGAACGATGGATTGGAGTCATCGTGGAACGGGCAGAGGCCGACAAACTCGCGGCCTCGCTGCCTCAGCGCAACATGCTCGCCGATGAGCGATACGAGATCGGTGGCGTCCCGAACTCTTTGAACATCATCGTTACTGCTGCGATTCGCCACGTTCCATCGCCCTGCTTGTGGTTGTCTGAACTGCGCCGATGTGAATCCACCCGCCGGTGTTATCCGGACGGTGAACACATCAACCGAACCATCGAAGCGGGCGTTGACAGGCCTTGTGTCGGACGTCCGCGCGGCCCGGAAACTCCGGCGGAACCGCTGGGACTCGTCCCGTTTACGAGATCAACTCCGCAGAGAAACCGTACGCCCGGATCGAACCGGGTCAACGTTCGAAAGGTGATTTCCGTAAAATCCCGCGCAGCCAGCATTGTCCACACGACCGAAAATCATCGTGATTCAATCACTTATCGGTGCCCTGCTTCTGCAGCCGGGTATAGCCGTACTTGCGTTTCAGGGGCTTGACAACCATGCCCTGGCGGATCGCCTTCGTCGAAACGGTCACGCGCGTCGGCGTGCCGTCGATCATCGCACTGACGCGTTGCAGATTGGGCTTGAACGTCCTGCGCGTGCAGGATGTCACTTTCTTACCGATCCCGCCAAGATACTTGGCTTTACCACGGTAACGGAGTTTATTGCCACGCTGGGTGGCACGGTCGGTGAAGTGGCAGACGCGTGGCATCGTGAAAAACCTTGTTTCGGGGCTTGAATTCGAACTCTGAAGTATAGGCAGACGATCCACAGGCGCCAAGTGTGCCCCGGCAGGGGACGACAGCGGAAGGCAGGCGCGTCAGGCCACGTTCTCAGCCTTCTGCTGCGGCAGTTCATCGAGCGAGAGACCGTTCTCGATTGCCTCCGCGTCGATCACATAGGTGATGCCATCTCGATCGTGCTCGGGCAGTTCATACATGATCTCGAGCATGAAATCATCAAGCACTGCTCGCAGGGCTCTGGCCCCGGTATCGCGTTTCAATGCCCGATTGGCCAGCAGCTCAAGAGCGCTCTGCGTGAAATCCAATTTGGCCGACTCCAGCGAGAACAGGTGCTGGTACTGCTTGATGATGGCATTCTTCGGCTCAGTGAGGATCTGGATCATTGCATCCTGGTCGAGCGGCATGAGCGGCGTCAGAATCGGAAGACGCCCAATCAGCTCGGGGATGAGCCCATATTCGAGCAGGTCATCGGGCGTGATTGCTGAAAGCAGTTGCTCACGCTCCTGCTCGGCATTGCGGTTGTCTGCATTCAACGAGCCAAAGCCGATGCGGCTCGTTCCGAGGCGACGGCGGACAATGTCTTCAATACCAGCGAACGAACCTCCGCAGATGAACAGAATCTGGCTCGTGTCCATCTGGATGTACTGCTGTTCGGGGTGCTTGCGGCCGCCCTGTGGGGGCACATTGGCCACGGCACCTTCCAGCATCTTGAGCAGCGACTGCTGCACACCCTCGCCCGAAACGTCACGCGTGATCGACACGTTCTGGCTGGTCTTTCCGATCTTGTCGATTTCGTCAATGTAGATGATGCCGCGCTGAGCAGATTCCAGATCGTAGTCCGCTGCCTGAAGGAGTTTCAGAAGCAGGTTCTCAACATCCTCTCCGACATAGCCCGCTTCTGTGAGTGTGGTCGCATCGCCAATCGCGAATGGCACATTCAACACCCGCGCGAGCGTCCGCGCGAGGAGTGTCTTGCCGGTACCGGTCGGGCCGACAAGCAGGACGTTCGACTTGTCGAGTTCCACCGGCGCATTCTCATCCTGTGTCGATGTCAACCGCTTGTAATGGCTGTGCACGGCGACCGAGAGCGCCTTCTTGGCGGCAAACTGGCCGATCACGTACTGGTCCATGAACTCCTTGATCTGGCGCGGTGCCGGGATCGTGGAGAACAGAGGCCGCGATCCACTGACGCGACGGCGTTCCTGTTTGAAGATATTCTGGCAGAGGTCGGTGCAGTTGGAGCAGATGTAGACGTCGTTGGGGCCTTCGACCATCGGGCCGACTTCGCGCGATGTCTTACCGCAGAACGAGCAGGTCGTGACCCGGCGACCCCGGAATCCGCCGTTGCCATCACCGCCATCGCCTCCCGAGGAGGATCCGCCGCCACCGTTGCTACCGCCGGAAAATCCGCCGGGGCCAGAACCCTGATTGTCGCCGCCACCCGGCCCTTCAGGGCCATCAGCCGCCAGGGGGGTTGTGTTCGGCTCAGCATCAACTCTGTCGTTTGGTCTCATGACGTCCTCAGGTGCTTCCTGGCGATCCGAAGGCACTCTTTGCTGAGCGCGCGACGCTGCCTGATTGTATCGGGCCGGTCAAAAGCGGGCTAAAGACCGCTCCACTCTATGTTCATCGAGAAAGGCGATGTGTCCAGAGGAATGTGAATGGTTTCACACGTCTGGCTTCTCCTCGGACGCTCCATCATTCACGTCCGAGATTCTCACCCCTGAGGAGGCCTCATCGCTGGCATCTTTCCGCCCGGTCGACGACCGGACGCCAGCAATCATGGCACTTCGCGCCTTCTCGAACTCTTCATCGCTCAACTCACCAGACGCATGCATTTTTCTGAGATCATGCAACGTGTAGCCGACATCGCCCAAATCGCCAGAGGAACGTAAATGCCGCCGCACGATCATGATCACAACACCGCCGACAAAGACCATGGCCACCAGCACAGCGAGCCACGGGCTCAGTTCCCTGAGCGCCTGCGTGCTGTCGTTCGTGGCTGATGCAATCATCCAATGCGGCATCGGCTATCGGACCCGCTTCACTCGCTCGATGAGGAAGCCGGCTTCTTCTTGGTCTTCTTCTTGGTCTTCTTCTTGGTTGACTTCTTTACGGACGTGTCTGCGTCTTTCGCTTCGATGATCTTCGACCACTCATCAACGCTGACTTCTGTCACCTTTGCGTGCGTGACGACACGGTCCGCTGCCTTCTCCTCGCGAATCTGCCCGGCGATCTGCTGGATCTGGCCGTTCTCAACAAGCGAGTTTCGGAGCTTCTCGGGCCGCTCACCACGTTCCATGGCGATCTGCGCGACGCGGCCGTTGACCTCCTGCTCGTTGACATCCACTTCGTAATGCTCGGCGAGTTTGTTCATGACCATCATCATCTTCAAACGGGATTGGGCACGCTCAGCAGTTTCTGACCGCATCTCCGCAAGGCGATGCTCGACCTCATCTTCAGTCATCCCGCGATAGAGCATCTCCATACGCGAGCGTTCAATCGCTCGCGTCACCTGCGATTCCGACAGCCGCTCAGGCAGTTCAAAGTCGACACGCTCATTGAGATACTCATATACCTGCGAACGCATGGCCTGCGCTACTTCAACGTCGCGCCGCTGTTCGAGTGCCAGCCTGACCTGCTCGCGAAGGATGTCTTCCGAGCCGAGATTGAACAGTTCAACGAGCTGTTCGATCGTTGCCGGCGTGACACGATATCCGCCAGTAATCTGGTAGTGGATCGTGATGTCCGCCCCGCGGATGTCCTCACGCTCGTGGTTCTCGGGTCCTTTGGTGTCGATGTCAAACTCATCGCCAACGACTTTCCCCTCGAGCAGTGTGTCGAGACCGTCGATCAGCAGGCCAAGCACCTGCCCTTGTCCGTCGTTTTCGTCATCCGGAAACGCGATCACGACCTCATCGTGGGTGAAGAACGGTTCCTCCTCACCCTTCTTGGTGGCGGTGGCCGTTCCGACGAGTCGGTCGCCTGCCTCGAATGGTCCGGCGATCTCCTGCATGTCGCCACCGCGAATCTGCTGTCGTTCCAACTCTGTGTTGATCATCTCATCGGTGATCTCCATCGTTGGCTTCTTGATCTCAATACTTTCGAGTTCCGGCAGGTCGAACTCGGGCATGACTTCCACTTCGACGGCAAACGTGAGCGGCTTGCCATGTTCGATGTCGAGTTTTTCGAGGTCAGTATCTTCAGCCGGCTCGGGATCGCCGATCGGCTTGATCTCATGTTCGTCGATCGCGGTCGCGTACGCATCGGCGATCAACTGGTTCTTCGTCTCGCCGCGCACTGCATCGCCGAAGCGGCGCTCGAGCAGTTGCCTGGGCGCGCGACCCTTCCGGAAGCCGGGCAGCGTCGTTTCGGATGCCAGCGTCGCGATCGAGTCGTCGAGTTTTTCGTTGATCGCCTCGGCGGGAATGGTGATGGTCAAGCGCTTCTTGGTTGGCCCAAGGTCTTCGACCTGAACGTCGTTGGTGATGGTGGCCTCAGCAGACATCGTGGAGCAGTTTCATCTGGAATGGTCAAAATGGATGCCGCGCTCGCTCCACGCCGGAGCGGACGTCGCAATGGAATCGCAAAGCGTAGCACAATCGAGCCCGAGGGACCAACAGGCCCCACCCGCTCTCAAGGAGCAAATCCGTGCCCGTGGAGGCATTACCGAACGAACAGCATCTCCGTATACGTTGGCATCGGCCAGAGGTCTGCGGGGGACTGCTGCTCGAGTTCGTCCGCGAGTTCGCGTACCTTGCTCATCGCCGGGACAAGTACATCACGGACGTGATCACGGCATGCTTCGACTTCGAGTGTCTCGGCCGTCCTGATCGCGTCGTTGAGCGTTGAGGAGGCCGCTCGAAGATCGCCATTGAGTCCGACGATCGTCTGCAGCTGTTCGGCAGTCTGCGGGCAATCGACACCGGCAGCCTTCGAAGACGCGACAGAGTCAGCCAACTCGGTCTGAACGCGCACGCCTGCGGGCATGATCGCCGTACGGACGATCTGGAGCATCGTCGACGCTTCGATTGTGCATTCGGTTGTGTAGCGTTCGGAGAGCACCTCAATGCGTGCCATCATCTCGCGACGATCAAGCACGTGGTACTTCTCGAACATGTCCAGCGACTTGTCCGTTGCGAACGCGGGTAACGCATCTGCGGTGGTGCGCAGGTTCGGCAGCCCGCGTCGCTCTGCTTCGGCATGCCACTCTTCTGAGTAGTTGTCGCCATCGAAGACGACCCGCCGGTGATCGCGAATGATCTGTTGCAGCACGCCAAGGACTGCATGCTCGAACTGTTCGCCTTGCGGCTTGCCCTCAACAGCCGTTTCCAGTTCCGTCGACATGTAGTCCAGCGACTCTGCGACGATCGTGTTGAGCACTGTGTTCGGCCAGGCGATCGGGGATGTCGCGCCCACAGCCCGGAACTCAAACTTGTTGCCGGTGAATGCGAACGGGCTGGTACGGTTCCGGTCGCCTGAGTGCCGCGGAATATGCACGAGCGTTCGGGCACCGAGGTCCAGCATGCCGCCTTGTTTGGTGGACTTCACTTCGCCGCGTTCGATTTGATCGAGAATGTCGGAAAGCATGTCTCCGAGGAAGATCGAGATGATCGCTGGCGGCGCCTCGTTGGCGCCGAGACGATGATCGTTTGCTGCGCTGGCGATGGAGGCTCGCAGAATGTCGGCATGGAGGTCGATCGCGCGGATCACCGCGGTCATGAAGACGAGGAACTGCAGATTCGTGTGCGTCTCGTCACGCGGGTCCATCAGGTTCACGCCGGTGTCGGTGGACATCGACCAATTGTTGTGCTTGCCCGAGCCGTTCACACCCGCGAATGGCTTCTCATGCAGCAGGCACACGAGGCCGTGACGGCGCGCCGTTGACTCGAGCGTGTCCATCGTGAGCATCTGGTGGTCGGTTGCGACGTTGGCATTCTCAAATGTCGGCGCGATCTCGTACTGCCCGGGTGCAACTTCGTTGTGGCGCGTGCGGACCGGTACACCGAGTTCGTACAGGCGTCGCTCGACTTCACTGAGATAACTGAGCACCCGCTCGGGAATCGCACCAAAGTAATGGTCATCAAGTTGGTGGCCCTTCGGCGGAGCGGCGCCGAAAAGCGTGCGGCCGGTGATCAGCAGGTCCATTCGCTCGTTGGCGAACTGCTCATCGATCAGGAAGAACTCCTGTTCACAGCCAATCGTTGTGATGACATTGCTCACGCCTTCGTGCGTGCCGAAGATCTTCAAAATGCGCTTCGCCTGCGAGCCGACTGCTTCAATCGATCGCAACAGGGGGGTTTTCTTGTCCAGCGCTTCGCCTGTCCACGAAACGAACGCCGTGGGAATGCACAGCGTCGCCGTATCAGCGGTGCGGCGGATGAACGCGGGGCTTGTCGCGTCCCACGCGGTGTAGCCACGGGCTTCGTAGGTGTCGCGGATGCCGCCCGACGGGAAGGAACTGGCATCGGGCTCGCCGCGGATCAACTCCTCACCGGAAAACTTGGCAATGGCATTGCCATCTCCATCATGGGTGAGAAAGGCATCGTGCTTCTCGGCAGTTGAGCCGGTCAGCGGCTGGAACCAGTGGCAGTAGTGCGTGGCGCCGTGCTCGATGGCCCAGTCTTTCATTGTGGCCGCCACCGTGTTGGCGATGGCCGGGTCGAGCGGCTTGCCTGCCTGCATGGTCTCTTCCAGCGTGCGCAACACGTCGGCTGGCAGCCGTTTGCGAAGCACATCGCCGCTGAACGTCAGGGATCCGAAGATCTCCTCGTTGAAGTTGCCATGGGGGATTTCCCGGTCCATCAGTCGGTCTGCCTCATCCTCAGGAGTGGCCCGATTGAAGGTCTGTGGGGCGGCGAATCGCGGCATTACGGTGGTCATACGATACCTTCCGGCTGCTTGAGCCGTTGATCATGGGGAGGCAATGGTTGTAAATCATCGCTGTTGGCAAAGGAGATAATAGGCGGCGGCCAGGGCAAAACAAACGGGATTGCCGTGAATGAACAGCTTATAGGCACGATCTGAACGCCTACACGCCCGCCGCATGGCTCAGCCCCGATGCGAGAGATCGCACGAATCGGCTGGCTTCTTCCACCGGGTTCTCTGCCATGCCCATTCTGCGAACGAGCGCGGAACCCACGATGGCCGCATCAGCACTCTGCGTCACGGCACGTACGTGTGCCGGCTCGGAGATGCCAAATCCAACAGCGACCGGCAAATCGGTGAATCGGCGAACCAGCGCGACTCGATCGGCAATATCTGGCGCTGCGTCACTTTCTCCAGTGATTCCGACACGTGCGAGCAGATACACGAAGCCCGTGCATCGATTGACGACATCCTTGAGTCTTGCCTCAGCCGTGTTGGGGGCAATGAGCAGTGTCATCGACAGGCCACACGCATCAGCGATCGGGCGAATACGGTCCGCTTCGTTGAGGTCGATGTCCGGCAGAATAAGTCCATCGAAACCGGCTGCCGCTGCATCCCCGATGAATCGCTCAGCACCGATCTTCGCGATGATCGAATCGCTCACCATCGCGATGAGACCAAGCGAGAGCCCATCGCGAAGATCCCGAACCATGTCGAATATGTCCCGCGGGCGGACACCCTGCTTAAGCGCTTCGTACATCGAGGCGGCGATCACCGGTCCATCCGCGATCGGATCGGAGAATGGAAAGCCAAGTTCGACGATCGACGCACCGGCATCCTGCAGGGCCGGGAGCATGGCACGCGTGTCAGCCAGCGTCGGATAGCCGGCAGTGATGAACGGCATGAGTGCACGCGTCCCGGCGGAGCGGTGTGCTGCGAAGATTTCGTCGATACGCATCATGGATCAAACGTCACTTCGTCCCCGCCGGCCCACCATCTTCAATGTACTTCGCGTGAATCGCCTCGGCGAGATCCACACCTGTGATGTTCGCAAGGGTTGCCAGCCAGGCCAGCACATCTGCGAACTCCTCGCGCAGGTTCTCATCATCGCCGTCCCCGCGTTCGCGGCAGGCAATCGCTTCCGCCAGCTCGCCGACCTCCTCGGAGAACCAGAGAAATGTTCCGGCAGGTCCGCGCGCAGCGTCGGTCTCGAAGTACCGATCGCGAATCATCTGTTGGAACTCTTCAATGGTCATGGCGGGGAATCGAGCGGCCCTGAACGTCCGCGGCAGGGCTCGAACCTGCAACCTCTGGCTTCGGAGGCCAGCGCTCTATCCAATTGAGCTACGCGGACCACTGTCTGCATCCACGCCTGTTCAAGCGGGTCAGCGTTGGGAGGCGTGGAGCAGGGAGGTTACCACGGATCGCAGAGAAATTCTCCGTCTGTTCGGCAGCGCCCACGCGATCACCACCAGATTTCTGCATCACACGGCAGCCGCCTCCCTTGTCGCGAATCAGCCATCCACCTGCTGTTGAACCACGGGCAATTGCTTGACTCTTTCAAGTTGTCAGTCGCTCATAAGGCAATCGCGCCGCCCGTTCGCATGATGGCTCGACAAAGCACGACCTACGATCATTCATGCCTGTTTCACTGGCGACGATCTACCGAGGCGTCATCCTGCTCGCGATCATCGAGCATGTCATGTACATGTATGGGATGGCTCGGGTGATGGGAGAATCCACCGGGCTTCAATCGAAGCCGATGCTGGTTGGTGGTGGATTTGCGCTGGCAATGGTGATTCCGCTGTTTTTTGCTGCGGGCCTGCCGGAGTTGCCGGAAGTGCTGGCACATCGCAGACGCGAGCGACGCTGGGCGCGCAATCGGTGCCCCGAGTGTGCTTATGACCTCGAAGGTAACGCCAGCCGGTTCGCCGAACGGTGTCCAGAGTGCGGAGGGACCCCGGCTGATCCGCGCGGGTATCAGTTTTCCTGGCGAACACTGCGTCGATTTGCGATCATGGCGGTTGCAGGCTGGCTGGTCGGCTGTGTCGCGTGCGAATCGCTGCTGCTGCTCGATGAATGGCATTTCGAGCAGGAGGTTCGGGCTCGTCCGGGCGAGCTTCACTGGAGCCGGGCGCGCGCATGGCCCTTTGGTTCTGCATCGCTGATGTATGTGCCGGAGGAAGGGATCTCTGCGACGGATTGACAACGAGGACGCAACAAAGGACTGCGCTTGATGGATTGGACAACGATGAATCGAACACGAGTGCGCGCGACATTTCTCCAGCGGGTGATGCTGTTTGCTGCATTGCTCTGCTGCATGCCTGCCGGGCAGGTGGCAGTTGCCGATGAAGTTTCTGAAGCAATCAGTGAGGCGATCGGGCGTTCGCTGGATCAAGTCGCAGAAGATGCCGACTTTGATGCAGCAGTTCAGCGGCATGCGATGATCCTCGATCAGACAATCGCATTCGCGCCCGGTTCAGATAAGAAGACCTTCCGGGATGCCGGGTTCACACTGCGTCTGGTCGATCAGCTCGGCAAAGTGAAGAGCGTGGATTCGCAGATGCTGCTGCGACAGCTTCGCGAGATGCCGACTTTTGCGCGAGCGCTTGCGTTCGCCATCAAGCCTGAGATCGAATCACCGGATGAAGTGTACACGCTTGCGCATCGCATGATCAGGGAGCGTGGCGAGCGCATCGAGCGTTACGCAAACCTTGCCGCAGCGATCTGCGTTGTGCACGACAAACCGATGACGCAGCGCATCAATGAGAATACTGCAAGGTCAGCCGATCCGGTTGCGATCTTTGATTACTTTGTCGCATCAGAGGAACGTCTTCTGTTCGGCATCAAGGAGATTCCCGCTGAACTGCTTGTGTATGTCGTCGACACAACGGCATCGATCAGCGAGATGCAATGGGCACTGGCGAACTACGAAGGTGATCGAAATGTCGGCGCGAGGTTCTTCGATATCAAGTACGACCACGATCATTTTCGCGAGGGCACGCCGAAGAAGGTCACGCAGGCGGGCTGGAACCTGCGCAATATCAAACGACTTGGCGGGGTATGCGCTGACCAGGCTTACTTTGCGATGACTGTCGGGAAAGCGATCGGCGTGCCGACGACCTACACGACCGGTCAATCGAGCGAAGTCGGCCACGCATGGGTTGGTTTTCTGCAGGCTGATCGAAACAGCGCGTGGTGGAACTTCGATACAGGTCGGTCGCGTGCGTATCAGGGCGTTCGAGGCAACGTGCTCGACCCGCAGTTGCGCCGAGTGATTCCCGACAGCTATATCTCGCTGCATGCGGATTTCGTGCAAGCCAGTGCGCTTGATCGGCAGTTTGCTGCGGCGGCGACTGATGCGGCACGTCGACTCGCGCTGCTCGAAGAAACGGGAGTTGGTTTCTCACCGCCGTCGATTGATGAGCGCGAACGGAGGCCCATTCGAACTGCGTCTCTGCGCAATCAACTCGAGCTGCTCGAGACCGGCCTGCGCGCCTGCCCGGGCTATGCGGATGCATGGTTTACTGTTCGACAGCTTGCGAGCGAGGAGCGATTGACGCTCAAGGAAAAGGAACGCTGGGCGGAGGTGTTACACCGGCTTTGCGGGAAGCGATATCCGGATTTCTATCTGGCGGTCGCAGCACCGATGATCCAGACCATTGATGATCCCCGGCAGCAGAACAAACTCTGGAATGCTGCATTCCGCACGTTTGCTCATCGTTCTGACCTCGCAGCCGCAGTGCGCATGGCACAGGCTGAGCTGTGGGAAGCGCAGGGTGAACAGCGCAAAGCGGGGCAGTGCTACGAGGATGTTATCAGTCGCTTCGCAAATGCCGGGCCGTTCGTTCTTTCAGCCCTGCGAGGTGCCGAAGCGATTCTGCGCGAGCAGGGAGATGGGCGGAAAGTGCTCGCGCTCTATGAACAAACGTGGGCGCGCATCGAACGACCGGGCCAGATGGGCGCCGAGTTCGCCCGGCAGAGCAACTGGTTCAAGGTCGGGATGATGTACGCGCAGCGACTTGATGAAGCCGGGCTCTCCCAACAGGCTGCCGACGTGCTCGGCACGATCACCGGCGGGCGCTGAGCATGCGAGAGTTGCCAGCCGTTTCGAGCCATTGCTGCACGAACTGTTCCTTCAGGAACAGGTAGTACAGTTTTCCTTCCGCTTTCTGAGATCCTGCGAGAATCTCTGCGCCCGGCCCGACTCCCATGAAAATGTCTGCGCGCCCCGGCGCCTGGATCGCACCGCCTGTATCCTGATCAAGCATGAACTGCAGGAACCGCTTGCTGCCGCCACGAAACGTGACAGATTGGGTATCAACCAGCACCACGCCAGCGCGCGGATAGACAGACTTGTCCGTCGCCAGCGATCGTTCCGGAGTGACGGGGAAGCCAAGCGAGCCTGCAGGCCAGTTATCTGCCGGGTATCGCATGAAGAAGACGTAACTTTCGTTTTCATACATCAGGTCGATCACGGCCTGCGGATTCCGCTCGAAAGTGCGCTCGATAGAAGTCAGCGATACACCTGACGCGTCGACGAGCCCCGCGCGGATCATTGCCTGGCCAAGACTCGCGTAAGGTCGATCCGTCTTGCCCGCGTATCCGACGTACATCGGCGAACCATCGGGCAGGCGAAGTTTCGCGGATCCATTCACGTGGATGATGTAGGCATCGAGTTCGTTCTCAAGCCAGACGAGTTCGTTGCCACGGAACATCTGTGATTCTTCGATCTCGCGGCGTGAGTAGTAGGGGACGATCCCACCGTTTGCGGTTCGTCGGCCGAGGGGTGTGCCGGTCTTGTCATCGCGCGCAAGATCATCCGGTCGCGTGTAGAGCGGCACGCGAAAGCGAGATGTGCGGACAAGGCTCGCCTCCACAACAGGCGCGTAGTAGCCGGTGAAAAGGACGACGCCGTTGCCGTCGTATCCGACGGATTGGTACACATCGAACATCCGGAGCAGTTCGCCGACGAAAGCCTGTTCGCTGCCCGCATGATCAAACAGGTCGAGCAGGGCCGTCACGCTCGCGCGGGCACGGTCGTGTGTCACATCGCCGATCGGGAAGTGGGTCTTGCTCGATGGCTTGTCAAACCAGGCAATACTCCGCTCCAATGAGAGCATGAGCGCCGGGTCGCGGTCGCGAAACGCATTGCCAAAATCCGGCATGGCGCTGACGTCTGTCAGCAGCCGAAGTGCCGACTGGCCGGGCGAAAGCGGGCGGCTGTAGTCTGGCAGGCGAGTGGAAACCGGGGCTGGTTCGGTCGGCTTGGGCTGGCTCGAGCAGCCTGCCGACAGAACCAGTGTCGAGATCAGCAGTGGTGTAGCGGCAGCATTGATTGATCGTGTCATGGTGGCAATCTGGGAGGAGTCAGGTGCGGCCATGTCCCAACGTTATCGGCCGCGACATGGAACACCCTTGGACATCGGCAAGGCTCGCTCGGAAGCATGACTTGTCGACCCTTTTGCAGGGAAGAAACCGGGCCTTCCCCCGTACAACCGATGAGCTACAATGGTTCTTCACGTGGGACTACCCCGTGTGCACGCAGGAACGGCACCATGCTATCGAATCTCGACGTTTATCTCGCATTTGGACTTCCCGGCGGCCCCGAATGGATCGTGCTGCTGGTCCTCGGGCTGCTGATCTTTGGTCGCCGACTGCCTGAAGTCGGCCGAAGCCTTGGTCGCGGGATCGTTGAGTTCAAGCGTGGAATCAAGGGCATTGAAGACGAGATCGATGAAGAATCGGACCGGCCGGCTCTGCCGCGCGAGGAAATGGGTGCTGAAGCCCCGCCCGACAAAGTCTCGGTCGGAGCTGAACCAAGGCCCGAGAACTCGGGCGCTTGACGCATCGGGCGAAAGAATGAACAACGTTCGTCGATGAAGATTGCCGGGATGCGGCTGTTCGCACGCCGCAGCAGAATCGGTCATCATACATGGCAGGCCCATCGACGTCGTGACGGTAGCTGACGCAACAACTCGATCCGAGCGTGGCAGCTCCTTCGAAGATCGCCTTCTCACAGAGGCTGTATTCGCGTACGAGCGAGGCGGCACGCAGCGCGTCGCCATGTCCCGCAGTGAAGGTACTCCGTACGGCGGATTCGAACATGTGTTGATCGAGCGCGCCCGATCGCTGCAAGTCGCTGGCGTACTTCGAACGGCCCTCGCGCGCATCGGACGGGTTTTGATGCTGGCGTCGCTGGGGATGATCCTCGCAGCACTGATCATTGGCGCTGTGCTGGCAGGCGCGCTGTTCAGCGGCGGCGAGGGCACGCCCGTCAACTTCTACTGGCTGCTGCTTGTTGCATTCGGCGTGCAAGTGGCGGCACTGTTGATCTGGATTGCCTTCTCGTTTGTCCCGGGGCTTGCATCATCTGCCAGCTGGGTTGGTCGAGTGTTGTTTGCGATTTTTGATCTTGCCTCACGACGCATGCGCGCGACGCGCGTTACCACGGCCGCTGTTTGCGCATGGCTCACGGTCTTGCGCAGCCGGCAACTCGCCAGATGGAGCACGGGCGTGGCCAGCCATGGCTTGTGGTTCACGGCCAACTGTGCGTTTCTCCTGGTTGCCTTGCTGCTGCTCAGCGCGAAGTCCTACACATTCCACTGGCAGACGACGATTCTCCCGGATGGTGTGTTCGTCGATCTCACACGTGCAATCGCCTGGCTGCCGACGCAGTTCGGCTTTGCCGCGCCGACTGCTGCGCAGATTGCCGCGTGTGGACCGGGCGCGACGCACGCAGCGCTGGCTGAAGCGCGCACAGCATGGGCCGCGATGCTCGTCGGATGCATCATTGTCTATGGAATCGCGCCGCGCGGCGTTCTGCTGCTCTCGTCGCTGATCGCGCTGCGAGTCGGCAAGCGACGATATCGTCTCGATCTTGATCGATTTGCCGGTGGCTACGCCGACTTGAGGCCGACTGTTCATGCAGGGGCACGCGGGTTGACAGCACCTGACGATGATGGTCTTGATGAAGATCTTGCTGCGCTCGGCGGTGTGCGCGGCAAGCGCGCGCCGACGCGCAGATTCGATGCGCCCGCGCTCATTGGCATTGAACTTCCGACGTCGGTTGAAGGGCTCACCTGCGACGGCATCGATTGGGCGCGCACCGTGGACATCGATGGCCGCGAGGATCGGGACCATGTCCTCGCATGGTTGGAGGATTCGCGCACGGAGCCGCAGCATGTCGTCGTCGCAGTTGACATCGCGTCGGTGCCGGACACGGGCCATGCGAGGTTCATTATGCAAGTTGCCGAGCGAACGAATCAATCGCTGATCGCCCTGTTATGTGGGGGTGCTCGCCTGGCAATCGACTTGCCAGACCTTGCTGCCCGGCGAGCGCGCCTCACCCAATGGCGCGACATGCTCCGCCATGCGGGAATTCGAGAAAGCGATGTCCTGCCGATTGACGTTGAGTGTATGACTGCGCACGCGTGCAACCGATTGCGTCTGCATCTGACTGCATCGCATGGAGATGAGCAAGTCCCGGAGCGATTCGCATGGTGGAGAACTGCGTGCGCATACATCACTCAAGCAGCCGACGATGCCGCCATCGACCTCGATCTGCTTGCGAATATGTTTCAGTCACGACCAGTCGAGGACGCAGCAGCCGCAAACGACATCGTGAGCAGCATTCATCAACGCGGCCGCGACCTAAAAGCCGGGGCGCGCGAAGCTGTGTCTGCCGTCCGCAACCCACTGCAGGCGGTCGCTCGACGAACGCTCAGAGCTGCGGCGATGCGCGTGGATCGGAAACGCACGCAGTCGACTCCACCGGTGATCAATGAAGCTATCGCACTGGCAGTGATGCTCGATCTTCAGGGCCGCTGTGAGTCACCTCTGATCGAGGATGTGACGAGACGCGTGCTTAAACGTATGGATTCGTTGGACCCGGACGTTGCAAGACTTATGCGGGAATGCAGCGACTCATACGAATCTCTGTGCGAGGTCGAGGGAATCCGATGATTGCTGAGCCGCTCAGCATCGCCGTGGTCGGCCACACGAATCATGGCAAGACATCGCTCGTACGCACGCTCACATGGACGCGTGACTTCGGTGAAGTTGCCGACCGCCGCGCTGTTACACGCCGCGTTGAGTGGATCGACATCGCAGACGAAGACGACGCGCCGCTCCTTCGGCTGTACGACACCCCGGGGCTCGAGAACTCGATCGAACTGCGCGATGCGATCGAAGCAACAAGGCAGGCCACGCGTGACGAAGGACGTGAACTGATCGAGCGCTTCCTCGCATCGTCGGCAGTGACTCGCTTTCCGCAGCCTACCAAAGCTCTTCGACAGATGCTCGAATGCGATGTTCTTCTCAATGTTGTCGATGCCCGCCAGCGCACGCTAGCCAAGTACCGCGATGAACTGGAGATACTCCGCTGGGCCAATCCGCGGATTGTCAATGTGCTGAACTTCACTGCACACGCGAATGCGCGCACCGAAGAGTGGCGCGACCTGCTGATGCGCGGCGGCTTCGGCTATGTCGCATCATTCGATGTCGTCGCGCTGCGGCCGGCGGATGAACGGCACCTGCTTGATACGATCGCACGGCTCGTCGCACAGACGACTGGCGAGCAGGCGATCAAGCGATTCTCTCAACTGCGAGTCGACCAGTGGGAGCACTTCACGAAACGCGCTCTCGTCGAGATTGCCGAGATGATGATCGACGTCGCATCTCATACTGTGCTCATCCCACGCGATTCGGGTGACAGCGGTGTTGACCGCGTGACCGCTGAGATGATGGCTGCAATATGCGCGCGAGAACAGGAGGCATACCAGCGTATCCTTTCGGTGCGCGGCATGGACGATGATGATCAGCGACGAGTTGACCTCGACCTCCCGCGAGAGGGATGGCGGAGTGATCCGTTTGATCGATCGCAGTTACTTGTGCTTGCGAAAGTCGGCGGTGGGGGCGCTGCCGCGGGCGCGATGGCTGGCGCGGTCTTCGACGTGGCTGCTGCCGGCCTGACCTTTGGCATCGGAACAGCAACCGGCGCAGTCATCGGCGGGCTTGCAGGCGCGGCGCGCACACATGGCCGCGCGCTTCGCAATCGCATCAACGCAGTACGCGAAGTTGCCGTCTCGCCCCTCGTTGTCCTCCATCTTGCTCAGCGGCAAGTGCAACTTGTTGATCGACTGCTCCATCGCGGTCATGCGGCGCAGCAGCCGCTTGTCATCAACGATGAAGACGGACAACCCGACACTGCGCAGCATCGCAATCTCTCGTTCGACCGCGACGCGATGTGCCGACTCGATCGCCTTGCGAAAGCTGTCCGCGGCCGGGCGAGGTGGTCATCGCTCGAATCATCGGTGCAGCAACCGGTCGAGCCTGACGAACCGCGCGATTCTGCTGAGCGACCCGGCGTCTCACGCCTCGACGACCCCGCGCGCTCGCGCCTGCGCGGGCGGCTTGTTCAGGTCTTGATTGAGATCGTGCAGCCATCAGCCGATGCTGACACCTGATTTCACCGGGCTGCAGTCCAGCTGGTGACGCTTCCGCGATCCTCGGCTATACTCCGCGTTCCGAGGGCGATTAGCTCAGCTGGCTAGAGCGCACGGATCACAC
>CAZVXI010000009.1:35763-37656 GCA_964631295.1 uncultured Isosphaeraceae bacterium | reverse complement strand
GATCGTCGCTGGGATGGCCGTGGTTGGCAAGGCGGTGCGGGACGCCATCGACCTGCCGATTGTGGTGCAGGTTCTTGCGGGAGCGAACGATGCTGCTCTCGCTGTTGCGCTTGCGTGTGATGCGCGGTTCATCCGTGCCGAGGGGTTCGTGTTTGCATCAGTCGCCGATGAGGGTCTCCTTGCTGATGCCGACGCGGGCACACTCTTGCGGTATCGCGCGCAGATTGGTGCAGAACACATCGCGGTTTTCGCAGATGTGAAGAAGAAGCACTCATCGCATGCGATCACGGCAGATGTTGATCTCGCAGAGACGATCCGTGCTGCTGCTTTCTTTCGCGCTGATGGGGTCGTGGTCACCGGCTGCGCGACAGCACAACCAGTTGATCATCGTGAGTTGGCCGCAGCGGGCGAGGCGACAGACCTGCCAGTGCTGGTTGGGTCAGGCGCCACGCCCGATACGATTGCTGATCTGCTGCGTCATGCAGACGGCGTCATCTGCGGGTCGGCGATAAAGGTCGACGGACGCTGGGCAAATGCGATCGATCCCGCACGTGTGCAAGCGATGGCGTCTGCAGTGGCGGCGGCGCGATAACCTCCTGACCCGCACAGCGCACAAGATTGAACGTCCGATACCGGGCTCGCCTGTGTCGGAAAGCAGCGCGATGGCCGATCACCACGGCGTGGGTGTTCACAGAACAGGCTTGGCTGATGACCGACAACGTCGAGCTGGTTTTACCCTCATCGAGTTGATTGCGGTCGTGGTTGTGCTCGCGATACTCGCCGGTGTCGCACTACCACGGTACTTTGATCATGGCGATGAGGCGCGGATCGCGGCTGCGCGGCAGGCGCGCGGCGCGATTGCGACGGCCATAACCAACGACAAGTTGCAGGACGCGATGATCAACGGCGGCGAGGGAACATGGCCTCCCGACCTCGATGGCATTCTCGAAAGCCAACAGGGGTATGAAGAGTTCAACCCCTGGCGGGCGCCGGGGCAGGCTGTGTACAACATCGACCATGGCGGTCCCGACAAGTGGCACATGCGGTACAAGACAATCGAACTGGGCGTCGCAAGTGGCTGGGGTGCCATCTGGTACAACCCCGAAAACGGTGCCGTGCGGTTCCGCGTTCCTGATCAAGGCAACGAAGCGGCAACGCTTGCGCTCTACAACCGCGTGAACGCCACGAGCGTCACGAGCCTCAGCCAGACGGACGCGAACTGACGATTGCTGACCCAATCGCGGTCAATCGCTACTATGCCGGGCGTGCCAGACGATCACGCAGCCAACATCGGAATCCTGACCGTCTCGGATCGCGCCAGCCGCGGTGAGTACGAAGATCGAGGTGGCCCGTCCATCATCGCGTACCTCAACGAGGTGCTGACAAGTCAGTGGAATCCAGTCGCTGTGATTGTGCCAGATGAACGAGAACGCGTCGAACAAACGCTTCGGCACATGGCGGATGATGAAGACTGTTGCCTGATTATTACAACAGGTGGGACTGGCCCGGCCGAGCGGGACATCACGCCTGATGCAACCGAGGCCGTGTGCGATCGATTGCTGCCGGGCTTTGGTGAGGCGATGCGTGTTGCATCGCTGGAACATGTCCCGACGGCGATACTCTCACGACAGATTGCGGGCACGCGTGGAAGGTGTCTCATCGTGAATCTTCCGGGGCAGCCTAAGGCAATCGGCGAGTGTCTTGACGCAGTGATGGCTGCTATCCCATATTGCATCGATCTGCTCGGCGGCCCGCACATCACAACGAATACGCGTCGAATCATTGCATTCCGGCCGCAACGGTGAAGCCGATGGGAGCAGACAACGTCTCCATTCGAGCCGAGCTTGTTCGCCTGCTCGGCGAGCATGTGCGTGACGACGCCGAGACACTCGC
>CAZVXI010000009.1:0-35753 GCA_964631295.1 uncultured Isosphaeraceae bacterium | reverse complement strand
CGCGCACGGTCGCGATCCGTCATATCACACGCCGGCGCTTCCCGATCTCGTGGCTTTTCCGCAGACCACCAGAGAAGTTGCAGGTGTTGTACGCATCTGCGCGAGCCATGACGTGCCTGTCATTCCATATGGACTCGGAACTTCGCTCGAAGGTCACACCATCCCGGCGTACGGCGGCGTGTGCGTTGATCTCTCGAAGATGAACCGCATCATTGAAGTCAATCTCGATGACATGGACTGTCGTGTCGAAGCGGGCGTGACACACAAAGCCCTCAATGCGCATCTTACAGACTCCGGACTAATCTTCCCGATCGGCCCCGGCGTCGAGTGCTCGATTGGAGGCATGACGGCCACGGGGGCATCCGGAACCAATGCAGTGCGTTATGGAACGATACGCGAGGGCGTCCTCGGGCTCACAGTCGTTCTTGCGAGCGGCGAGATTATTCCAATCGGCAGTCGTGCACGAAAGTCATCAGCCGGGTACGACCTCACGCGATTGTTTGTCGGTTCAGAGGGCACACTGGGAGTTATCACGGAGGTTCAGCTGCGGTTGTTTGCAACGCCGCAGTCGATCGCAGCAGCCACCTGCTCGTTCGAATCGCTGAACGGAGCGGTCCGCTGCGCGATTGAAACGATCCAACATGCGATCCCTGTCGGCCGAATCGAGTTGCTCGATGACAAGCAGATCGAAGCCGTGAATCGCTATTCCGGACTCAGTCATTGCATCGCGCCGACGTTGTTCCTCGAGTTCCACGGCACAGAAGCAGGCATTACCGAGCAAGTCGGCCAAGTCCAGAACATCGCTTGCGCGAACGGCGGCAATGCATTTGCATGGGCGACGGAAGAAGCGGAACGGGAGCGTCTGTGGCAGGCTCGGCACAACGCGTATTACGCTGCGCTTGCCATGCGGCCGAACTCCGCCGGCTGGGTGACCGATGTCTGCGTGCCGATCTCTCGGCTGGCTGAGTGCATTGCCATGACTCAGCAGGACATCGCCGACTCCAACTTGACCGCCCCCATTGTCGGCCACGTTGGCGATGGCAACTTTCACCTTGTGTACGTCATCAATCCAAACGATGCGGATGAGTTACGACGTGTGCGTGAACACAATGACCGTATGATCCACCGTGCGCTCGAAATGGGCGGCACATGCACTGGTGAGCACGGGGTTGGAACGGGAAAGATGGCCTATCTCGAGGCGGAGCATGGCAGAGGCACAGTTGATCTCATGCGACAGATCAAGCGTGCGCTCGACCCGCGCAACATCATGAATCCCGGGAAGGTCGTCGAAATCGGCACCGTGACTTAAGAAGGCTCGGTTCGTTCCGATTCGCCGAGCGCACATGCGACTTACAGATGTGCATAGTCAGGTAACGCACGATATCATCACATGAAGTGGTTGATGGCCGAAACAAACAGCATGATTGATCTTCATCAAGCCGCTCAGTCGATCAACTATCGAGCGAGCGTGGCCTTCCGACCGCTGAAAGGAGAGGGCCGACCCGGGCCGACCGATGAACATCTGACAGGAGTCACACATCATGGCAGAGCCACGAATGTCCGCCGAACAACTCACCCAGATCTGTGATTGGCAACCCGTGCAGATCGATCTCACGCCGCACGCCAAACTCACGTATCGTCGCTCCGATACGAAGCGCAACTTTACACTTGGTGAGTCAGAAGTTGCCGCCCAGGGGCGCGGCGGGCGGTTCATCGTCTTCCCGCCTCAGGTAGAGACTTGCTGCGTTGTCCGGCTCAAAGGGCTGATCAAACGTCGTCTCGAAATTGAGGCCATCGGCCCGCACAAGACGGACCTCAAGGAGCACTTCCGTGCCCGCTGATGGAAGCCAGCGCACCTGTCCGGGTACATCTGGCCCTGCAGGATCGTGCCGCCTACTCTTGCCACACGTGATGCAACGTTCAGCGCTTACAGGTGGGGTGGCAGAGCGGTTGAATGCGCCGGTCTTGAAAACCGGTATACACTTCGGTGTATCATGGGTTCGAATCCCATCCCCACCGCTTTCTTCCTGCGGTGAGTCACCTTGCATGATCGCATGACCTGCTGCCATCGCCTTCCTGATTGTCGCCTCCTGAACTGTTCCTGAAGTAGCAGTCGATGCTCCGCATGCATGCCGCCAGTTCGCGGTCGGAGTGGTCAGTCTCTTGGCTGGAGCGTCCAGTCAGGCATGCTGGCAGCGTCCGACCATCGCCGCATGTCGAGCAGTTCCCCCTCACCGAGTGTCGCAGTTGAGCCATCAAGCATGGCCGTCACAGCCTTGCGTCGGTGGCGCAACGAGACATAACCCCAGTCAGCCGCTCGATCCGAGTCGCTCGTGACATCGACGGGATACGCATCGGTCCACTTTCGCTCGTTGAGATATGGGGGGCGGACGATGAAGTAGCCCTCAACGACTGGCGTTGCATCGGATCCATCATCAAGGTCAATCCGCGCCGAGGCAAACGTGATCAGTCGCTGCGGGTGCCGCGCATCGGCGAGCCGCGTGATGTAGAACGACCCAAAGATATTCGAATAGAGATCATTGAAACCCAGGCCCTCGGCTGAACCATCGCCTCCGATAAAGGTACCGTTCATGCCCATCGATGGGTAGAGACTCACGAGGTACGGATAGTTCGTCGCATCTTCGAACCCGCTGAGCACCCAGCGGTCGACATACAGGCCTCGCACGTCGTAGTCGAGATACGGCGCGAGGCGCCATGGATACCGCGCCCCAACCGGGCCGAGGTCGTACATGTTGCTGCCAGACTCGTCCTCAGCACGCAGCGTTGGTTCCGGGTGATAGCCGGGCAGAACTCGACCTTGATGATCTGTCGCATAGGCGAGGAAACCAACCATCAGTTGCCTCGCCGCGCTGATCTCCGTCGTACGCCGGGCGGCTGCCCGCATGTGCGACATGCCCGGCAGCACCAATCCGATGAGCACCGCCAGAACTGCCACAACAACGAGCAACTCCGAAATCGTGAAGCCGCGGTCATGTGACAACGATGCCTCGATCTGGTGACGCGATGACCTCTTGCATGCCGGAGTCGACGGACCATCAGTCAGGTTTGTTGGCAGTAATTTGACATCCATGGTCAGAAGGATAGGCTAGTTGATACTGAGTCTCAATCACATGGATTTGGATTCCTCTCTAGTCTCATCAGCTTCTCCAGCAGGACTCGACCCCATGCACTCTTCGTTGATCACCTCTCTGGCTGCGTTGTCTTTCGCCGTTCCTGCATTGTCGGACACGATCACCTTCGAGGCGACAGAGCCCACACTTGACCGCTGGGAATACCCGTTCAACACCGACTTTGGCAACAAGGCAGAGACCAAAGTCTTCGGTGCCAATGACCCCGACTTCGATAATCGCGATGGCCAGATGGTCTTCGCTTTCGACACGGCCGGCGACATCCCGGAAGCGCTGCCAATCGATCGCTACGAGATTCTGTCCGTGACGATCACACTCATGACCGAAAGCGATGAAACGTTTCGATACGATCCAACCCTCGACGGATGGCAGACCTATCTCCCGGCCGAGGACGATGATGCAGAGTCAGACACCGACGACGGCCGCCCGCTCGAGTTGTTTGGCGCAGGGTTTCGGAACGGTTTCACCTCCACCACATTCACGGAGACAACTCCATACTCGCCCGCTGGACCTTTCGGAAAGGCTGTTCGCACGTGCTACCCCATCGCGATCGACAGTGCTGTTGCGGCTGATGTCTCGAACTCACTTGACGAAGGCATTGATCCAGTGCCGTTTGCAATCGGCACGACAACGACCGTTGCCGTCGGCGAGTTCGTCCCCGCGCTAACAGAGTTCACCTTTGAGATTGACACGAGCAATCCGGACATTGCTGCCTATCTGCAGCAGTCACTTTCGGATGGGATCGCATACTTCACAGTCGCATCCATGTTCCCTGCGGTACAGCAAACAGGTGGCTCATTTCCGGAGTTCTTCACGAAGGAAAATGCTGCGGTTGGCTTGGGTGCTTCCGCGGCTCGTATGACGCTTGTCGTTGATGTCCTCGATATGCCAGGCGACTCCAACGGAGATGACACGGTGAATCTTGCGGACTTACTCAACGTGCTCTCACAGTGGGGCGCGTGCCCGATCGATGGTGATTGTCCAGGCGATGTTTCGAACGATGGCATCGTTGGACTGGCGGACCTGCTCGAAGTACTCAGCAACTGGGGCTGAAGAGTGCAAACAAAGAGATGATACACACGTGATCGACAGTTGCATGATTGGGATTGCCGACCAGTTGCACACAACGAACAAGCTTCTGACCACATTGGAGAAACTCGTCATGACGTTTGCACTTGCATTGATTGTCAGCTTCAGTCATTTCCCCGCAGCATTCTGTGGTGGCGGCTCATTCATGGATTCCGCGACATCGATTCAGTCGGTGGTCCCTCGCGCCGATCGAGAGGCGATCCTCGCGATGGCCGGCGCTTATCGTGTCACATTCCGATTCGAAGAAACTGTTGCCATCTCGTCCGACTACGTGCTGGAAGTACCGTACGTCGAGCATGCAACTGAACTGGTGCAGGTGATCGCCGATGAGGGAGATTACATCAGCCTTCAGCACTTGCTTGTCATAGACAATGGCCCGGATAAGGAACCATTCGTCGTGAAGCATTGGCGGCAGGACTGGCGGTATGAAGATACCCAGTTGCTTACCTACAAAGGCCATGCCATGTGGCAACGGGAAGAGCGCACGCCTTCTGAAGTGCGAGGTACTTGGACACAAGCCGTGTATCAGACAACCGATGCACCGCGTTACGAAGCTGTCGGCAAATGGACACACTTGCCCAACCAATCGAGTTGGGAGAGCGAACTCACATGGCGGCCATTGCCACGTCGCGAACGTCGACGCCAGGATTATCACGTGGTTGTGTGTCGCAACAGGCACACACTCACGCCCGATGGCTGGGTACATGAGCAGGACAACCAAAAGCTCACACTCACGGAGGCCGGAGAACCAGTTGGTGTGATTGCGCACGAGATGGGACTGAACTCCTACGAGCGCATCAGCGAGACAGAGGTTGCAGCCGCGACGAAGTACTGGCGTGAGCACGAAGCTGCGTGGGCGGAGATCCGTGCGGCATGGCTGCCCCTCCTCGAGCGCGACACCCTTGCTCTTCGACGCCATGTCGGCGGCGATCGCCTCAACGATCTGATCGATGATGCGATCGAAAACGACGCCATTCGTGCGACGCTGTCAACGAGACTCGCGGCGTACGTCATCGAGGATGCAGGCTGAGGTTCGCGCAGACACAATGCTGGCTCACGATTGGTGGTGCGGACCAGATTTGCCCGTGCGACCAGGCCGGATGATCGGTGAAGCGATCTCGGGTCATCCGGACCAACAGGGGAATAAACACTGCGTTTGCTTCCTGAACTGTATTGCTGCCGCCTTAACCGCGCGATTTGCACACCAATGAAAAACCCACCGCTGATGCCATAAGCGGATCCGTGTCACCGCTATGATCACCGCCATTGGTAACGCTCCGCGATCTGCTCGAACGCTAAGATTTGCTCGCGTTGCCACCCGTCGTCGCAACAGAGCTCTTCAGCCATGATCTGGGCAATCCTCGGCGCAACTTCAACAGCGGCCTGCGAATCGAACAGCAGGCATCGAGTTCGCCGCGCGAGCACATCATCGACAGTCCGAGCCATCTCGCCGCGGCACGCCCAGCGCACCTGTGCGTCAGTGATGGGCAGTCCTCGATGCAACGGTGCATGATCGCTTTCATCCACTTCGGCGATGCGATCAATCTCGGCCGCATCCGAGCCATAGAACGCGAGCGGACCGAAACGATCAGCATTGCGGTGGTAGCCATGGATCGGTAGCTGACTTGTCACGCATTGGCGCGGCTCCAGATCGCCAAGTGTCATGGCGTGATCAACGATGTCCTGAGCCATCTTGCGGTACGTCGTCCACTTTCCACCTGCAATCGTAAGCAGGCCTGAGACAGGATCGATGAGGATTGTGTGGTCGCGCGACAGTGACGCCGTATCGCCGCCATCGCCCATTTTTACAAGTGGTCGGATGCCGGTGAATACACTTCGGATGTCGGACGCGCAGGCATCGTTGTTGAGGTAGCGGTTTGCAGTTTCCAGGATGAACTCAACCTCTTCCGGCAAAGGCGTGGGTTCGAGATCAACCGATTCGACCGGTGTATCCGTTGTTCCGACAACCGCAACGTCGTGCCAGGGAATGGCAAACATGACGCGGCCATCACCTGTATGCGGCACCATAATTGCTGAGTCTCCCGGCAGGAACGACCGATCAAGCACGATGTGTACGCCCTGGCTCGGCGCGATGATGCGCGGAGCACCATCATGGTCCATACTGCGGATGGCGTCCGCAAATGCTCCGGTTGCGTTGACAACCACACGGCCACGTATCTCAAGATCATTGCCTGATTCGAGATCGCGCGCGATCACGCCGTCAACCACGCCGCTGCTGTTCTTGATGAACGACTCGACGCGCGTGTAGTTCACAAGTGTGCCGCCCTGTTCGAATGCGGTTGCGGCAAGATTGACAGCGAGGCGCGCATCATCGAACTGACCATCGTAATAGCGTGTCCCGCCCAACAGTCCCTCCGGCGCGATTGACGGGATGGCCTCGACAACGCGGCTCTTTGACAAATGGCTCGATCTGCCGAAGCCATATCGTCCGGCAAGCAGGTCGTATATCTTCAAGCCGACACCATAGAATGGCGACTCCCACCACTCGTAGCTGGGCACGATGAACGGCACATCGTGCACGAGATGCGGCGCATTGCGCAAGAGCAGCCCGCGCTCCTTGAGCGCCTCCATCACAAGCGAGATGTTCCCTTGCTGGAGATACCGCACACCGCCATGCACCAGTTTCGTCGATCGGCTGGATGTCCCCTTGGCGAAGTCCGACTGCTCGACAAGCACAACGTCGTATCCGCGTGCAGCAGCATCGACCGCTGCGCCGAGGCCTGTCGCTCCACCGCCGATGATGACGATGTCCCACGGCATACGGGAGCCCGCACGATCACGAATCGCATCGATCATCACGGCTCGATTCATGTATTGTCCGCCTCGATCCAGTTCATGGAGCGTCCGACGGCCTTACGCCAGAGGTGCCGCAGCCGCTCGGCTTCTTGAGCAGGCATAGCTGGCTCAAATCTTCGGTCAATCTGCCAGTTCTCAGCAATCTGCTCGGGTGATTCCCAGTATCCAACAGCCAGCCCAGCTAAATATGCCGCACCGAGTGCGGTTGTTTCAAGCACGGTTGGTCGGACGACGGGTATGCCAAGAATATCCGCCTGGAACTGCATCAGCAGATCATTCGCTGCAGCGCCACCATCGACACGGAGTTCCGTGATTTCTTCATCCGAGCCCCGTTCCATCGCGTGCGCGAGATCAGCGACCTGATATGCGATGGCTTCGAGCGCTGCTCTGGCGATGTGTCCATCGGTCGTACCACGCGTGATGCCGAGAATTGTTCCTCGCGCATACGCATCCCAATGCGGTGCGCCGAGCCCTGCAAATGCCGGTACGAGGTACACGCCACCGTTATCTTCAACGCTGCGTGCGAGGGCCTCTACCTGTGATGAATCGCGAATGATCTTCAGACCGTCACGAAGCCACTGGACGACTGCGCCGCCGATAAACACGCTGCCTTCGAGCGCGTAGGTGGTCACGCCATCACGCTGCCACGCGATGGTGCTGAGCAGTTTGTTGTCGGATATCTGTGGTTGCGGTCCCGTATTGAGCAGGAGAAAACAGCCAGTGCCGTAGGTGCACTTCGCCATGCCCGGCCTGTCGCAGATCTGCCCCATTGTCGCTCCCTGCTGATCACCAATCATGCAGGCGATGGGGATACCTTCGAGCGGGAGGCCGGCAGCAACCTCGCCGTAGACTTCGCTGTTGGAGCGGATGTCCGGCAACAGCCCGCGCGGAATGCGTAAAAGGTCAAGTAGTTCATCGTCCCATGTGCGCGTGTGGATGTTACAGAGCATCGTTCGCGAGGCATTGCTGGCATCCGTGAGGTGCAGATTGCCGGCGGTCAGGTTCCAGATGAGCCAGGTATCAATCGTCCCGAACGCAAGTTCGCCGCGCTCCGCACGCTCACGAGCACCATCGACATGCTCGAGTATCCACGCGATCTTTGTGCCGGAGAAGTACGCATCAATCACGAGCCCGGTCTTCTCTCGAACCATCGCTTCAGCGCCTTGAGCGCGAAGACGATCGCACATGGCAGCGGTCCGACGATCCTGCCAGACGATCGCATTGCAAACAGGCTGGCCGGTGCTTCGATCCCAGACGACGGTTGTCTCGCGTTGATTGGTGATTCCGATCGCGGCAATGTCTGCTGCACGGATGCGAGCGCGCTCGATGACCTCAGCCATGACTCCTGCCTGGGTAGACCATATCTTGTTGGCATCGTGCTCGACCCATCCTGGCGCCGGGTATAACTGCTCGAACTCGCGCTGGGCCAGTGCAATGATCGAGCCTGCACGATCAAACAGGATTGCGCGAGAGCTCGTCGTTCCTTGGTCGAGAGCCATGATGAAGGACATTTTCACTTCTCCGTCCACTTTGAGAGCCGTGTGGTCTGGATTGCCTGTCGCTCGTCGGAATCCGTGGTTCCTTCTGAACGTTGAGCATGGTACAGTTGGGGATGCCCACTGAGCCAAGCAATCCGGCCGGACAGCCCGGCCGCGGTCAATCTGAGGCCGCGAGCTTTCTAGAGCAGTTCGACCGCTCGTCCGCTGATTCCACCGAGTTTTTCTCACCAATGCCCGAGGGCTACGTCCACGGCAGGCATCGGTACGTGGCCGTCTTCGGCACAGTCATGTCCGGGCTCGGCAAGGGTATCTTCAGTTCCTCGCTCGCGAAGCTACTCAAAGACAAGGGTCTTCGCGTGGCCCCGATCAAGATGGAGGGCTATCTCAACATCGACTCGGGCACGCTCAACCCGTATCGCCACGGTGAGGTTTTCGTCCTGGAAGATGGTACCGAGTGTGATATGGATCTGGGCACCTATGAACGCATGCTCGACCAGAATCTCAGTCGACAGAATTTCGTCACGTCCGGCCAGATTTACTCGGAGATTCTCGATCGCGAGCGGCGCGGTGAGTACCTCGGCCGTGATGTGCAGATGATTCCACATGTCACCGGCGAGGTGAAACATCGCCTTCGAACGCTTGCGATGACCGGCGGGCCGGATGGTGGGCCGACGGATGTCGTGTTTGTTGAAGTCGGCGGAACGGTCGGCGACTATGAGAACGGGTTCTACATCGAGGCGCTGCGCGAGCTGGCCTTCGAGGAAGGGCCGAACGCCGTCTGCTTTGTGTCTCTGGCATACATCATTGAGCCGCCGATTCTGGGAGAGCAGAAGTCGAAAGCAGCTCAACTCGGGATAAAGCGCCTGATGGAAGCTGGCATCCAGCCGCACATTCTGGCCTGCCGGGCTGAACATCCCGTGGACGACAAAGTCCTTCAGAAGATGGCGATGTTCTCCAACGTGCCCCTGAAGCGCGTGTTTTCCATGCATGATCGCGAGTCGATCTACACCATTCCGGAAGCGATGCGAGACGAAGGCCTCGACCGCGAGATCCTGACCATTCTCGATCTGCACGATACGGTCGATGTCCGGCGAGAAGATGCCGCACGGGCCGAATGGACGCACTTTACGCAGGGCATCCGCGCCTCCAAGAGGCACACGATTCGGCTCGGCGTGCTCGGCAAGTACGCAGCACTCCGCGATTCTTACGCCTCAATCGATAAAGCCATCGAGCATGTTTCGGCAAACCTGTCGGTGAATGTCGAGTTGGACTGGATCGACACATCTGAGATCAGGCGCGATAACGTGCACGAGTTCTTCGGAGAGCCCGGTGAAAAACTCGACGCAGTCGTGGTGCCCGGTGGCTTCGGGGAGCGCGGCGTCGAGGGCAAGATCGCATGTGTTGAATACGTTCGCACGCACCGCGTCCCCTATCTTGGAATTTGCCTTGGCTTCCAGGTGGCAGTCATCGAATACGCCCGCAACGTCCTTGGCCTGACGCTCGCCAACTCGACTGAGTTTGCTCCGAATCCGCCAGAGCCAGTCATCAGCGAACTACCGGAGCAGAAGGCCATCGAGGGTCTGGGCGGGACGATGCGTCTTGGTGCCCAGGATGTCCTGCTGGAGCCGGGCACGCTGGCAAGCCGCATGTTTGCAGAGTCAACGCGCGTGCGGGAACGATTCAGGCATCGATATGAAGTTGATCCAGCGTACATTGACCGCCTTACCGATGCTGGTCTGCGGTTCTCCGGCAGGCATCCCAGCCAGCCAATCATGCAGGTGCTTGAATTGCCGACCGCGCAGCACCCGTGTTTCATTGCGGCCCAGTTTCATCCGGAACTCACAAGCCGCCCGCTTCGTCCACAGCCAATGTTCATGACGCTTGTCTCCGCTGCCGTCTCGCAGACCCGAAAATCAGCGCTTGCCGATGATGATCCAGTCGCAGCGTGGCTCTTTACCGAAGCAGACCGTGGCAAAACTGAGCGCGTTGATATCGCCGTCGTGCGTTCAGACGAGTCGAACTCGATTCCGATTGGGCAGTAAATGCTGCTGCAGTCACTTGCAGTTGCTGAATCTTGACCGACCCCGACGCTTGTCTACACTAAGAATTGGAAACCGACCTCATGCCGATATAGCTCAGCTGGTTAGAGCGGAGGATTCATAAACCTCAGGTCGGTGGTTCGAGTCCACCTATCGGCACTGCCACAACGCTCGGGTTGCCGCCCGGGCGTCGGTCGTTTTTGGTACTGAAGACGCGCAGATCACTGTCAGATAACCGCGCCCCGAGCATCAGGTATAACAGCCATCAGGCCAGGCCGAGGGCTGATATCGATCTTGCACCTCTGAATCCGCGGAGCCACCAATGCTTCAATTTTGCTCTTATCGCCACACCGCCACGCTGCTGCTTGCGATTCTCTCAATGTTCGCGCCCTCCGAGCGGGTCAGCGCCCAGGGAACTGATCAACTGTTCCCCGACCCGATGGGCTTCGAGCAGATGTCCGAGTTGCTGGCGCCGCTTGATTTGTCTGACCAACAGCGACAGTTTGTTCGCGGCGAGCACCGGGTCTATCTCGAGGCGTTCCGTCAGTTGCGGGAAAATGAGATTAATGCGTATCTTTCGGACATTGGTTCGATGTCGCTGGAGTACAGCGATGACCGTGACAAGATCGTCGATGGCACGAAGCGCGTTCGCGCGATTCTCGATCGCATTCACCAACTTGACAATGACTTCTTCGCCCGTATCAAGCCCACGCTGAGCGAAGCGCAGGCTGCACGACTCGGCCGCCTTGCTGATCGCCGCGCCCGTCAACGGTTCGCATCTCGGCATGGATCGTGGGACTGGTCGATACCCGGGCTCGCCAACCTCGACTTGGCACGGCTCATTCAGTCCAGGGATCTCGAAGAAGACCAGCGAGCAGCGATCGATGCTGCGCTTGCTGCGTATGAGCAAACCTTGACGCCCATCTACAGGCGCGTTCATGCGAATCGACTCGACCTCCCGTTGGCGCATCACGACAAGACCGCCGAGGCCCGACAACTGTTCGAGCAGCGAATGGCTGAGATCGAGGCACGCATGTCCGCTCCCGGCGCTGATCGCGATCAGGCACAACGTGACCTTCAGAGCCTCGTTCGCGAGGGCGATTACTGGCAACCGGCTACCTCGAATTACGACGTGGATGAAGCGAAATCGATCCGGGAAGACATCACACGCATCAGCCGGATGAATCGGCAGTTGCTCAGTGAGTTTGCTGCCGTGCTTGATGCTGACACCATGCGGCCACTGGAACGCTCATATGAGCGCCGTGCGTTTGGAATGTTGCGTATTCCCAGCGATCCATTGCGCCGTCTCATTGCGCGAAAACTCAATGCGGATGATTCCGATGACGAACTCCGCGCAGCGATCCAATCTCTTTACGACACGTACACGATGGAGCGGCGACCGTTGGTGCATCAGTTGCTTTCACATGCCGAAGACCAGGAGTTCGTGGGGACAGGTCGTCTCTTCCGGTCCGGAACAGAGTCCGCCGATGAGAGTCCTGTCGAGAAGGACCGAGCGCAAATACGCCAACTGAACGAGCGCACGCTTCAGGCATACGCGGCTCTGACAGGCGACGAGGTCCCAACCGGCGGCGAACACCGAATCACGCTCGGCGATGGGCCTATCATCATCGACAACTCTGACGGATCAGGCGCCACGATTGAAATCGCTGGCGATCTGCGTTCCGACGATTCCGCAGACGGTGGTGAGGCAGAACTCAGCGGTGTTTTCATCACAGCGGCCGGTGGTGACGGCGAGGTCACTGTGGAGGGGAGCCACATGATCGTGATCGAAGCCAGCCCTGGCGACTCGTCGTTCGAAATTGAGACTGGTCTCGTCAATGCGGGAGGTGTGGGCGGTGTCCGCGTGCCCCGTGGTTGGCTGCCCGGTGCAATGCTGCGCTCAGAAATACGCGATGCAGCGGTCGCCGCGGGCATACCAGAAGCGCAGTTGCCAATCGTGGATGCGATGCATGAAGAATACCACGCATCCTTTGATCAACTGGACGAATCCATCCTTTCGCAAGTTAAAGAACGCTTGAGCAGCCTGAGACGACCCGGCGACGGTGATGATGTCACAGACAGCGATATCGACAGTGCTTTTGCGAGCGTGCGTTCCGCGATGGAGGCTATCAACAATGTCGATCGAGCACTATTTTCGAATCTTGCCGTCGTTGCCGGAGTGAAAGAAGAAGATCCGAACCTGCAGCGATCAATCCGAGAGCGGCTTCGATTTTCATATCGCCATCGCGGCCAGGGTACGGTCTCACGAGCGCTGTTTGGGGCGGGTGTCGAATCCAGAGAGCATGAAGTTGATGTCGCACGGATCGTTGACGAGGTGCAACCTGTGACTGAGCAGCCACTCCCTGTCCGTGAATCGCTTGATGCATATTCATCAGCTGCGGTCGAGCTTGTGAGAGTTCACTGGCAGGAAGAACTGCAACAGGCCGCGATGCAGGCCAAGCGCATGCGTCAGATTCAGCAAACAATCACTTCGGGGGAGGGCAGTTTTGCTCTCTCCGTATTCGAGCCAGCACGCCGTGCGGAAGAAGGTGCAGGCGACGCTCAGCCTGGACCGGACTATCAGCAGTTGCTTCGAGACTTGAACCGATCCACACTCAAGGACACGCTTGGCGCACTTGATCCGGACTCTGCGCTGGAAGTTGAGTCGACTTATAAAGAGCGGGCGTTCCCAGCCGCGTACCGCGATCGCGAAGCATTACATACAGTCTTCGACAAGATCGAGGAAGCGCAGCCCGATCCTGCAATACTCTCGCGCGTTCGCGAACTGAAACTTGAATACACCAGTGAATACAACGCGATTGCAGAGCGGATGATCGCGATCATTCGCGACTTCACAGACAACGCAGGCAGTCGTGGAATGATGCCGATGGGCACGATCGATTCATCATACTTCGAGCAGATGAGGCAGAATCAGCAGAAGATGGAAGTGGAACGATTCGCGCGCCGCAGCCTCAACGAGAGTACTCGACAGGCCTTGTATGACATGCTTGGCCAGGAGATGCGCGACGTGGTCGGATTGCGGCAGGACAACTGAGCAGATTTTCTCCGCCACCTCTGGTACGCTGCAGAAATGCATAAACTCCTGCCCGCCCTGCTTGTCTTCGCGTGTGTTGGCTGCGCATCTCACCGGTCGGCTGTTGAAGGCACGTCACTGCTTGGTGAACCGCTCGTGCGCCCGCAATTCCCGACGGATGTGTTCGATGAGCGGCAGGCCGATGTTGTCGCGGCACGGAAAACTCACGAAGCCGATCAGAACGGCGAGGACGCTGCCATCTGGCACGGGCGCCGACTCGCCTATCTCGGTCGCTATCGCGATGCGATCACGGTGTATTCGGAGGCTCTGGCCGTCCATCCCCACAGTTTCCGTCTGCTGAGGCATCGCGGTCATCGCTACATCACGGTTCGACAGCTCGATGATGCGATCACGGATCTGCAGCGTGCTGCTGAACTCGCGCACGGTCTTCCTGATGAAGTCGAACCAGATGGCATGCCGAACGCACTCGGCATTCCAACCAGTACGACGAAAACAAACATCTGGTATCACCTTGGTCTTGCGCACTACTTGCAGCATGATTTCGTGGCGTCGGCTGAGGCGTACATGCATTGCCTCGCACTTGCGACCAATGATGACACTCGATGTGCTGCGTCATACTGGCTCTACCTGAGTCTGGTGCGGCTCGACCGAAACACCCAGGCACAGGCAGTCCTCGACCGCATTGGCATCGACATGAACGTGATTGAGAATCACGCGTATCACGAATTGCTGCTGACATTCAAAGGCGATGCGCAGCTCGCAGCGAAACTCACAGCCGCCCGCTCAGATGATGGCGTAGAAAATGCGACGGTTGCGTATGGACTGGCTGCCAAAGCGCTCATTGACGGGAACGTCGATGAGGCAATGACCCAGTTCAAGCAGATCCTCACGGGTGATTCGTGGGGTGCGTTCGGCTACATTGCTGCGGAGGCAGAAATCGCCCATCAAGCGGAAGAGTAAGATCAGCGAAGAAAAAGGCCTCCCACAATGGGAGGCCTCGAGGACGCAAATTCAGAACAGTCTGCGATTACTCTGGGCAGTCGCCCCAGGCAGAAAGCACATCAAGCAGATCGCTGAGCCCGATCTCGCAGTCGCCATCGATGTCGCCCGTACAACCGAGCCAGCAATCGTCACCGCACGCGAGACCCCAGTTGGAGAGCACATCAAGCAGTTCATTCAGGCCGACGGAGCGGTCACCATTCGTATCTTCCGGGCATGTGATGCGGCCACCAAAGTACTGCTGGCCAAGTTGCCACGACAGTTGGCCAACGTTCGAACCCATCACGCGGGCCGGGAAGTCGTCCACACGCGGGTGAATACCGCCCCAAATGCGTGAGATGCCTGCTTCATCTGCTGCATCGTAGTAGCGTGCCCATGTCAACTGCACGGGGAACATTGGGCCATCTTCAAAGACGAGGAAGTCAGTTTCGAGCGTGTGCGAGGCAATCCCGCCCGGGAAGTATGACGAGCCAGTAATGCCCGTCAGTACCTCTGCACCTGCCCGGCTGAATGCGCTGTGGCCTGACACGTACCCAGCAAATGCGGGCGTAACGAATGTCGATAACTGATACGGGATCCAGTCCATGCCGAGGATCCAATCCACGCCACCAACTTCGTTCTCGGTGTCTCCCGGAGTGCCGGTCCAACTGCGAATCGCGATGTCTCCGACAGCACCGTACGTCAAGGGATCCCCGAACGGATCGAGCAACGGTTCACCGTCAGAATCAGTCATGATCTGATCTATCAGGTGCTCATGTCGCCCTCCCGGGCCAGCCGTTTCTTCCGTGATCACTTCGATCAGATCGGGAACCAGTGGGATGCCATCCGGGCTGTATGACGGACCACCCGGATCGGACGACTGGCCGTTCTGAGCAAGCCAGCGCACGTGTGAGATCGGCCGCGAGTAGTCGTAGTGACCCTTGCAGCCCCAAGCAGCGATCGCTGCGTCATGGGTTGCCCCATTGAGAGCAAAATAGGTCTTCACGTCCCACTCGAGATTGTTGACGAGCGGGCCACTGCCACCGATACGTTTCTCAAAATCCGGGTGGTCCGCCACGTTCTGATTTGCAATGACGTTCCAGTGGCCCGGCGGTGTTTCAGAATCGGGGCCATCCGCCCAGAACTCTGCAAGGCAGCGGTAGTAGTCAGCTGCAATCGCCGGGACGAGGCCGTACGGCTCGCCTGTCACCGGGTTCATACCATATCCGGATCCATCCTGCGTACCCAGCGGGTTGTTGTGGTTCGTCGCCGGACCGATGTCCAACACGAAACTGTCGAACGGATCGAGTTGCGAAGACTTGACGATCATCTCGACCGCGTTCGCCTTGAAGTCAGCATCGCCCGGCCCACTAACTTGCGGTGGCAGCCCCGGATCGAGGTATACCCACTCGAAATCCAGTTGCTCGGATCCCAACGCGAACGGCGTCACCTGACCCCAGTGCGGGCCGATGAACTCCTGGACCGCGAAGCCGATGACGATGCCGTTCTGCAGCACAAGGTAGTCGAAGGCGAGTGGCTGCCATCGGTTCGGATCAACCATCTCCGTCCCGGGCAGGCCGAAGCTCATTGGCTCGTTGACGGGCGTATAGCCGGTGTCATCTGCATAGTCTTCAACTTCATTCGAGCCATCCGCGAGGCCATAGGCGATGACTGCCGCCGCCACACGATTGCCGAAGGCTGCGGGTGTATCACCAATCTGCGATTCGTTTGACTTGTCGTAGCCGAGCAGATCCATGCGATCATCAATCGCCTGCTGGGTCGTTTCTGATCCCGGGCCGATCTGGAAGCGGTGCTTCAAAATCCGGTAGGCAGCGAAGCTGATGGCCTCAGCTCGCGCCACCTCAACATCCCCGGCACTCTGATCTTCATCAACGAGGAATGGATCAGCCACATCCTGATAACCGCACCAGGCATCGTACATACCCATCGAGAGATGCCAGAGGTTGCGGGCGTGGACGCCGGGGCGCGGAGTGTCGACGCGAATCGCATCGAGCAACTCCTCCATCCAGATGCGGGCGACGGAATGCTCAACAACGCCGCGCTGCGTTTGTTGCATGGCTCCGCGACGTGGCGGACGCGGGTCATTCTGGGCAATAGCAGATTGGTTCGCCGCCAGCAGCGACAAACCGATCGCAGACGCAGCGATCAGGCCGATTCTTGTCTTCACCATTTTCACACCTTCCCTCACTTGGGATCTATCAGATTTGCACGCGATCCGACAGCACGATGTCGGCCGCGAAATCCCCCATTGAGTCACTTTACAACGGTGGTTGCACGTGGCCAGCATATTTTCTGCAGCCCGAGCCCATCAACAAAAAAACGGGCCCCTCGTCATCGAGAGGCCCGCTTTGAATTTGGCAGAATGCGATGTCTCAGACTGGTGACTCAGCAGCCACCCCAGTTGGAGAGCACAGCAAGAAGGTCGCCAAGGTCGACATCGCCGTCATTGTCGGCGTCACCTGCTGGGTCGGTCGTGCCCCAGTTTGCAAGCACATTGAGCAGGTCAGCGAGATCGACCAGCCCGTCGTTATCGGTGTCACCCTCACAGACAGGGCAATCATCCGGCGTGCCATCGTAGTTGGCGTCCACCTGGGTTCCCTTGGCGAGTTCTTCCGCATCGGGGATCCCATCGCCGTCGCAGTCAACAAGATCAGGCTGACATTCATCGGGAATCATGTCCGGTCGGGCACCACTGGAGCCGTCATCATCCAAGAACGCTTCAAGATCAGCAAAGTTCTGCTGCGTGAAGTCCGGGCGGGCACCACCCGGGTGGTCCGTCGGCGGGAGCAGACGGTTCCAGATGAAGTCGCGCGTGCGATTGCGCAGATTCGGACCCGGCAGTCCGGAACCGCCCGCACCATCGACACCATGGCAGCCTGAACAGTTCATCCCGAGCAGTGACTCGCCGGCTGCGATGTTGCCGACCGGGCCGCCCGCAAAGTCGGACGAGGACCCAGATGCGATGTCACAGGAATCAAGGACACCGTTGCTGTTACAATCAAGTTCCGGATTCTCCAGAAGATCGATCGTATCGTCGACACCATTGCCGTCGCAGTCGCAGGGATCAACATCGCCGGGCATGGACACCCGCAGCGCCCAGTAGGTCAACTGACCGAGGTCACTACCAGCACTGTCGGACACTTCAATTGTCCAGTCACCTGCCATATCCATGCCATCGAAAGCACTGAGCGCTTCATTGGGAACATAGCTCGGCGGCGAGATCACACCAGCCGGAGAGTCGACATTCTCAATCGATCCGCCCGCGCCTTCGTCATCCAGCGTGATGTTGAAGCCGTCGTTGTCGAATCCTGACCCTGAGCCGGTGTAGCCGGGCCGATCAATCAGCACGACCGTTGTTCCACCGTGACTCAGGCGGACGGTCAGGTCACCGTTCCACGTGTGAACAATCGTCAAATCAATATCGAGATCTTCGATTGTCCCCGATTCTGCCACGTTGACAGTATCGGAGACGAACTCACCAGTTTCGTCCGGAATATCCAGCGGCGGTGTGACTGGATTGGTGATCTCCGTCACGACCGTCGCTTCACATTCATCGGGAATGCTGTTGCCGTTGCAGTCGAACGATGTGGCGTTCGCGATATCCAGTGCATCATCAATGCAGTTATCGTTGCAGTCTGAGTAGAACGCATCAGTGAACACCTGCACTGCATCGACACCGGCTTCGACAATCGACTGTGTGTTTGCATCGTTCGCGGTAAAGCGCAGCATCATGCTGGTCGTCTTCGTAATGCCAGCCATGTCAAGATCGCCTTGCGTGATCACATGTGTCCGCCATGAAAGACCACCATCGGTATCGTGGCGGGCGATTTCCGTCCACGGCCCGGATGCACCGTTCTCGCTGATCTCGACCAGCAGCATGTCGGCGCCGTCAGAGTTGGTCAATCGCAGGAAGTATGCGTAACTGATCGACACGCTGCCGGCTGACATGTCAATCACGGGCGAGAAAAGCGACACGGCGCCCATATCTATATCTGTATTGCCGGGACCGTTCTCGGTGACATAGCAGCGGCCACTTCCATCGGAATCTGCGATTGGATCATACGCCCAACCCGCGTCGTCAACAGGAATCCCGCGCTGCCAGAAGCCGCTTGTTGCCGCACCGTCGTCATCGGTCGTCCAGCCCTGATCAGACTCGAAGTCGTCCAACAGCAGAATATTCTCAGGTACAAGTTGGCAGTTGCAGTCACACGTTGCCGAGTTGGGTGGATCGCACTGCTCGCCCGGTTCGACAACGCCGTTTCCACAGGTGATCGGCCCGGGAGTGTCGTCTTCAATGCGATAAATCGTGCCGCTGATGCTGACAATGTAGATCTCGCCCGATCCATCTTCTCCAATAGCAACGACTGCGTTCACACCTCCGAGGTCTGATGTGTGATCCATGACGTCGGTCGCAACGCCATCAACGATTCGGAATGACTTGATGTAATCACCAAGGAAGTCAGCGAAGAAGTACCGGCCAGACATACCCGGCATCGAACATCCGCGATAGACGGCCCCCCCACTGATCGAGCCGGTTCCCTGATCACCATGGGCAATCGAGAAAACGGGGAATGTCACATCTGCCGCATCCGGGCAGTTACCACCGTTGGCGACAACGTTGCCTTCCCAGCAGCGCCAGCCGTAGTTCTCACCACCTGGACTGCTGGCGGGCTGGAAGTTGATCTCCTCCCACGCGTCCTGGCCGACATCGGCGATGTAGAGATCACCAGTCTGATCGTCGAAATCGAACCGCCACGGGTTACGCAGGCCTTTCGCCCATACTTCGGGCAGCCAGTCACCGCCCGGATTATCGCCCGGCAGATAGTCACCACCGGAATTGTCAACGTCCAGCCGCAACATCTTGCCAAGCAGCGATGCATCATCTTGCGCCCGCTCAAGTGGATCATTCGCGCTGCCACCATCACCCATACCGACATAAAGCATTTCATCGGGACCGAACGCGATGCACCCGCCATTGTGATTCGAGAAGTCCTGCACGATCGTGCGAATGATCGTTTCTGACGTATTGTCTGCGATGTCCGGGTCCCCAGACACTGTAAACTCCGATACAACCGTATCGCCATCAGTGTTCGTGTAGTTCACATAGAACTTGCCGTTGCTGTTGTAATCAGGGTGGAACGCGAGTCCAAGCAGACCGCGTTCGCCGCCCGTGCTGATTCCGTGCAGGCCGCCGACACCAAACTCAAGGAATGGGATTGGATTCACAGTGCCGGCAGCAAGATCGAGAATGCGGATCGCGCCGGTTTGTTCCACAATGAACAGTCGCTGCTCGTCGCCAGAAGGTGCGTACACCCCCACCGGCTGGCTGAGGCCACTCGCCACTTCCGTCTTCTTGAGCAACGGCATGTCGAATGCTTCGCAATCATCCGGAATGAAGTTGAGATTGCAGTCGGCACTTGTCCCGGCGGCAATGTCATCCTGGTCGTCGATACCATTGGCGTTGCAGTCTGCCGGCGGGATTGCCAACGGCGCGACAGCAGTGAATGTCACATCAGTTGCGCCGCGGCGCGCCACTGGCTTGAACCAGCCCATTGACGCATCGCCCGCGGTCTGTGGCGGCCGGTTCGCTGTGAATCGGAAGTTGTATGTTGTGCCCCAGCGCACCGCATTGGCGTTCGCATTGGTTGCGAAGTCTTCAGTCGACCATGTGATCGCTGAATCCCCTGGCGTGTAGGTGGCGGGCCAGTCAGTGCCGTCGAACGGCTCACCGCTGTGATAGTCAACATCATTGAAGCCAATGTTCGTAAGCGTTGCTTCCGGATCGACGGGAATCGTGACCGAGCCGATCGAAAGGTCTGAGTTCAGGTTGTGGATCGCAAACTCATATTCCCACGTGCCCACCTGCCCGGTTTGCTGCCAGGCCCGCATCCCAGCAATGATCCGCCCGCCTTGTGGGTCTGTTACCTCAGTGATGACGACATCGGGATGGACATCCTGCCAGCCGAGGATCGCTGGTCGTTCACGCTGTGTTGAACCTGCAACGTTTAAGTTGTATTCATCCGTACCGGATACGAGAACTTCGCGAAATGACGCGTTGTTGTCCTGATTGCCGGCTGCTGCATCGTCTGGAGTGACATAGTGACCTTCAACGTAGTAGATCGCATCACTATTCAGGGCTGGGTCGAGGTCATCCACATGCACTTGCAGCCGCTTGAAGATACTGTTGCCAGTTTCACTCAGATCGGTTGCTGGGAAAGGGAAGACCCCCGTGTTCGCGTTCACTTCAAACTTCGGGCCGAGGCCATTCTGCGTCCCATTGAGTGCCGCGCCGTACGGGTCTGAGCAGCCAATCCCGAGCCGGCTGCCATCATTGGGGTTCTCACATCCGCAGCCGCAGGCGTCTTGCGCCAGTGCGAGGAATCCGTGCTTGAGCCAGCTCTGGCCGATTTGTTCGAAGCGCCCATCTTTGATTCGATAGAGATGTTGGCCGATCACTGGATGGAGACTGTTGTCTGCCTCCCAGAGCAGCAGTTCGTCGCCAATGTTGCATGAAGTCGTGGCAACTGAGAAAGCGTCAATGTCGCCGAGCCTCGTGTAGTTGGCCATCGAAGGCAACTCACCGACGATCACATCCGCGCCGATGCTGTCGCAAGATGTCGCGCCGCGATCCGCGGAACGCTGGCCACGACGCGCCTGATCGCTACCTTGGGCAGTCGACAGGAGAAACATACCGGTCGCGGTAATAGCCGCAGCCGCCAGCAAGACAGGCCTGTACATCTATCCAGATCTCCTCGAGAACATTCCGTGTTCTCTGTTCTTCCCACCAATACTCTGTCTACGCCAAATGAGCCGTCACTTTGCAGATGTGCGCATGACTTGCTCGTTGACATAGCGAGGAACACACACTCAGATGGCTTGAGCTGTCGTCTGATAATGCCACGTTACTCGAAGCACTCAATCAAGGGTAGCACAGAGACAGGCAGGCACCAGCGGCTTTTTGGCCAGTCGGCGTGAATCTGAGCGCCCAACTTCACCAAGGAGGCCAGACCGCGTCGCGATCAGCGTTCAAAGTGTGATCTCCATTGCCACGACTGCATCAGCCATTGCGCGCGCAGCCTCGCCGCGATGACTGCGAGCGTTCTTCTCCGCGGGCGTGAGTTCGGCTGCGGTTCGGTTCTCATCGGGAAGATACAGCAGTGGGTCGTAGCCAAACCCTTGATCGCCACGCGGCTGGAAAGCGATGAGACCCTCAAAGACGCCGCGAGATTCAGCAACGATCTCACCATCCGGCTGGGCGAGTGCCATCACGCACACAAAGCGGGCAGTACGCCTTGCAAGCGGTGTATCGCCGAGTTCCCGCAGCAGCTTTTCATTGTTGGCTGCATCTGCGGACGTTCGCTCGTTTTCAATGCCCGCATATCGTGCGGAATGGACGCCCGGTTCCCCGTGCAGCGCGTCGACCTCAAGTCCCGAATCATCGGCCAAGCATGGGCGACCAATCATCTGAGCATAATACGTGGCCTTGATGCACGCATTATCGCTGAATGTCAGACCGGTCTCTTCCGGCTCTGGAGGCTTGACGTCCAGCGCATCCAGACCGACGACCGTGATCGATGTCGGCCGCAGGATTGCCTGCACTTCTGCGATCTTGTGGGGATTTGTTGTCGCAAAGAGTACCTGCATGTGTGTGCGCTCATGATCACGCTGGGGCGTGAATCCACTCGTTTGGGACAGAACCATATGGAGCAACAATCTGAGACCGAATGCCTCCGCGGCCCCGCCAGTTGGTGACTATCACAAGCCATGCTGGTGAGAGACACGCGGCAAGATCGTCCCGAATCTGATTCGTCACCGCTTCGTAATAGATGCCCTCGTTGCGAAACGATTGGTAGTACAACTTCAACGACTTCAACTCGACACATTCGGATACCGGCTCATAACGCAGCGTGATTGTGCCGAAATCCGGGTGACCAGTGACCGGGCAGACTGAAGTAAACTCTTCATTGACGTGCTCGATCACGAATGAAGCGTCGGCGGGCGATGGAAACTTTTCAAGCAGTGACGCGTCGGGCATCCGTGATGCTATGCCCAATTGCTGACTTGGCCAGTATGACGCCGATCAATCAGGCACTGAAACTCGATCCACAGCCGCAGACGTTCGATGCATTGGGATTATTGAAGACGAACCCCCGCCCCATCAGTTCATCCTTGAAATCGATGACCGTTTCGTTGAGGTAGAGGTAACTCTTCGGATCGCAGATCACGCGGAGGGTGAAGCTCGTTGCATCCCCGTTCATGACGGCGACATTTGGCTCGCCAGCCTCGCCTCCAACTTCGCCGGCAGCCGGTTGCTCCGATGCAGCAGCAGGCCCGCCGGCAAGTTCGTACTCGAACTCCCAAACTTCGTCGGTCTCGCGCTTTGCCTCGGTCAGGTCAAGCACATAACTGAAGCCAGAACAGCCACCACCTTTCACTCCAACACGCAGAAAGATGTTCTCGGCATCCAGGTCTTCACGATCAATAATCGTGCAGATTTCTCGGGCGGCAACTTCAGTAACTTTGACTGCCATGGCGATCCTTCTCCAAACAAGTCCTTCGAGACCGGGTCAATCGTAGGAAGCTCATCGGCAACATCCACAAGAACACTCGATCGATCGTCAATAGAACGCGTCAAACGCCGATTTTGTTCCGCAAACTTCGTAGAATCGCCAGTCTATGCACGTTGTGACGAATGCCGAGGAGATGGCTGAAATCGAGCGCCCAATCCTCGTCCCCACGATGGGAGCACTGCATGCCGGCCACCGACTTTTGATCGAGAGGGCTGCCGGGATTGGGCGGAAACACGATCGGCCGGTCCTCGTCTCGATCTTCGTGAATCCAACCCAGTTCGGCCCGTCTGAGGACTTCTCGCAATATCCACGACCACTGGAAGCAGACCTTCGTGTCGCGAATGAGGCCGGGGCGTCCGCCGCGTTCGTGCCCGGTGAGGATGTCATGTATCCACCCGCCGAGGTCATCGCTGTTCCCTCGCTGCCAGCCGTTGCGACAGAGCCGCAGTTGGAAGACGCGCATCGGCCCGAACACTTCGCGGGCGTCTGCCAGGTTGTGGCCCGGTTGTTCGATATCACACGGCCATCAGTTGCGATCTTCGGCGAAAAAGACTATCAGCAACTGCAGGTCATACGAGCGATGACTGAACGTCCGATAAATGCCGGGCAGCAGCCGGATGTGCAGATCGAGTCGGTGAGAACTGTGCGCGAGCCGGACGGCCTCGCGATGAGCAGTCGAAATGCCTATTTGAGTGACGACCAGCGTCAACGCGCCCTCGGCATTTTCAGAGCGATGCACGCCGCGATGGCTGCCTCAGCACCCGCCGATGCAGAGCGCATCATGCTCGACATTCTCGAAGATCACCTGCTTGCTGCGGATTACGCGGTCGCCCGCGACGCCTGCACGCTCATGCCGATCGAGGATTTCGCGCGGCCCGCACGTCTGCTCATCGCTGCCCGCTGCGGCAACACTCGATTAATCGACAACATGCCCGTCAGTTGGCCTTGATCGCACACACGCCAGGCGAGTTGACATTGATGACGCGAATTCCCCTCGCCGCCAGCGCAGCATGTAACCTGCGAATGTGTTCTGTGTCAGTCGTTTCAACCACACAGTTCACGTTCACCGTATACACATTTGCACCGCTGAAGATCCGCTCGTGATCAATCTGCTTCACGCTCGCATCGACCGACGCAATGGTCTGTGTGAGTTCTGCCAGCCCGCCCGGTCTGTCAGAGATGACCGCAGTAAACTGCGTGAGTCGACCGTCGACCACCAAGCCGTGTTCAATCACACGCGACAGGATGGTCGGATCGATGTTCCCGCCACAAAGCGCGAGCACAACCCGCTTCCCCTTCAGATCATCGAGTTGCCCGGAGAGCATCGCGGCAAGGGGAGCCGCACCACCGCCTTCGACCACGCCCTTTTCAAGTTCTGCCAGCCGAAGGATGGCCAGGGCGATCGCTTCTTCACTTACGGTTACCATTCTATCGACACGCCTTCGCGCGATCTCGAACGATCGTGCGCCGACCATAGGAACCGCGAGACCATCAGCGAGTGTGGGCTGCATGTCTACACGTACAGGCTTACCAGCCTCCATAGCGGCGATGAAACTCGTGCAGAACTCCGGCTCGACACCGATGATCTGCGTTTGCGGCCGAGCGGTCTTGACCGCGAGCGACACACCTGCAATCAAGCCTGCGCCGCCAACTGGAACAACGATCGCATCGGGCCTTTGCACCTTGTCGAGTATCTCAAGGCCGAGTGTGCCCTGCCCGGCAATGATCGCAGGATCATCAAAGCCGTGAATGTATGTCAATCTCCGCTTACTGGCAATAACGTCGGCCTTCTCGCGTGCTTCGGCAATGTTCGCGCCGTGCAGAATAACTTCGGCTTCCATCTGGCGACATCGACTCTGCTTGATCATCGGCGCAAAGTGTGGCATCACGACCGTCACCGAAACACCGAGATCTCTGCCATGGTAAGCCAGTGCAAGTGCGTGGTTTCCCGCGCTCGCAGCGATGACACCCGCTGCGCGTTGAGCATGATCGAGTTCCAGCAGTGCATTGCGAGCACCGCGTTCCTTGAAGGAGCCAGTGCGCTGAAGGTACTCGAGTTTCGAGAAAATGCTGCACTCACACAACGCTGAAAGTGCGAGCGACTCGACGCATGGCGTCTGGTGCACGCCATCTGCAATCCGCTCGCGGGCAGCAACAATCTGATCAAACGTGACTGTGGAATCCGCCATGCTCGCTACACGCCAACGGTTTGAGGCGCATCCGAATCGACGTTACCGTTGACGAGTTCCGGGAAGTAGTCCTGTTGCGCCGCGACTGACCATGCACCTGCGCGCAGTGCACCGATGGCTTCCACCGCTGCCTGCGCTCCCGTGATGGTCGTGACCATGGGTACGCCAAAGCGGACTGCTGTTGCGCGAATCTTACCTTCGTCGGTATGGGCTCCCTTGCGGGTTGGCGTGTTAAGGATCAACTGGACTTCGCCATTGGAGATCTTATCGAGGATGTTGGGTCTCGCACCTTCTGATATCTTCGGCAACATCTGTGTATCAACACTGTGTTCGGCGAACAGTCTCTGCGTCCCTTGCGTTGTGAGGACATCGAAACCCATTGCCACGAGCCTGCGCGCAATCTCAACCGCAAATTGTTTGTCAGCATCGCGGACCGAAAGAAATACCGTTCCTTCGGTCGGCAGATCCATTCCTGCACTCATGCAGGCCTTCGCCAGTGCGACGGGCAGCGATTTGTGGACACCCATCACCTCACCGGTTGATCGCATCTCGGGTCCAAGGACAACATCAGTGCCGGGGAACTTGGCAAACGGGAATGCAGGCGCTTTCACAGCGAAGAAGCCGGCATCGGGAGTTTCATCAATACCGAGTTGCTCGAGCGATGCACCCATCATCACCTGTGCAGCCAGGCGCGACCATCGGACCCCTTTCGCCTTCGCTACGAACGGAACTGTTCGGGACGCGCGCGGGTTCACTTCGATGATGTAAATCTGTCGATCCTTGATCGCCATTTGTACGTTCATCAGGCCTCGAACTGACAAACGCTCGGCGAGCCGGCATGCCTGTTGCTTGATACGCTCAATCACTTCAACGTCAAGCGAAAACGGCGGGAGTGTGCAAATTGAATCGCCGGAATGAACGCCCGCCTCTTCGATGTGCTCCATCACACCGCATACGACCGCGCGACTCGGTGCATCGTCGATCTTTAAGCCGCGCGTTTCACGAGCCTCCGGGGGCACGAAGTCTGCAACGACATCCACATCGATCTCGGTCGCTTCGCTCAGGAATCGGTCGATCAGGATCGGTGCATTCGAGAGATCGGATACATCAACAGCAGTCCGCATGTATCGAAGAAGCGATTCTTCATCGAAACACGTTTCCATGCCGCGCCCGCCAAGGACATAACTCGGGCGCACCAGAACCGGATAGCCGACCCGTGCTGCAATCTCTGCCGCCTCATCAAGCGAATATGCAATGCCGTTATCTGGCTGTTTCAATCCGAGTTCATGAAGTACCGCGGTGAAACGATCTCGATCCTCAGCCAGGTCAATCGAATCGAGTGATGTCCCGATCAGAGGCACACCGGCCCTGACCAGTCCGTGGGCGAGATTCAACGGCGTCTGTCCGCCGAACTGGACAATGACACCGACGACATTCCCGGCGCGGTCCGGGCGTTCGATGCCGCCACCATTCAATCGTTCAATGATGTTCAGTGTGTCCTCGAGTGTGAGCGGCTCGAAGAACAGCAAATCGCTCGTGTCATAGTCGGTGGAGACTGTTTCCGGGTTCGAGTTGATCATGACCGACTCGAAATCCATGTCCCGGCATGCGAACGCCGCCTGCACACAGCAGTAGTCAAACTCAATACCCTGTCCGATTCGATTGGGCCCACCCCCCAGGATGACGATCTTCGGCCGACCCGTGATCCGGGCTTCATCATCGGTTGTACTGACGGTCTTGCCCGATGATTCGAGCTGCGTGACCGGTGTTTCGTACGTCGAGTAGTAATACGGCGTCATGGCCTCAAACTCTGCCGCACAAGTGTCAACCAGCTTGAACACCGGCTCGATGCCAAGCGACTTGCGATGCGCACGAACTGCAAGAATGCTCTCTGTTGTGATATCACCAAGATAGAGCATCGCGAGCTGCGGGTCTGAGTAGCCGAGTTGCTTCGCGCGGAACAACAACTCCCGAGGCACCTCTGCCAGGTTGTCGTATGCACACAACTCTCCTTCGAACTCGACGAGCTGCGCGAGTTGATCGAGGAACCATCGATCAATCTTTGTCAACTGATAGATGCGTTCACAGGTCCAGCCCATCTTGAACGCGTAGCGGACGTAATACAAACGTCCCTGGCTCGGGACGCTGAGTTTTCGAATAAGTTTTTCCTCCGGAACAGGAAACTCTTCGCCCGCGCCTCGCTTCGCTGCAAGCCATTTGTCATTTGCATCGAGCCCGATGCCGAAACGCTTCACCTCCATCGAGCGGATAGCCTTCTGCACCGACTCTTTGAACGTTCGGCCGATCGACATTGCTTCACCAACAGATTTCATCTGAGTTGTGAGTGTTTCGTCCGCTTCGGGAAACTTTTCGAACGTCCATCGCGGCATCTTCGTGACGACATAGTCGATCGATGGCTCGAAGCATGCACTTGTTGAACCAGTGATATCGTTTCTCAGTTCGTCAAGCGTGTAACCCACGGCCAGCTTGGCTGCGATCCTTGCGATTGGAAACCCGGTCGCCTTTGATGCAAGCGCAGATGACCGCGAGACGCGCGGGTTCATCTCGATGACGACCATCTCACCAGTCTCGGGATTCACTCCGAACTGCACGTTGGACCCGCCCGTTTCGACGCCGACGGCGCGGAGAATCGTGAACGCAGCATCTCGCATGCGCTGGTACTCTTTGTCTGTCAGGGTCTGGATCGGCGCAACGGTGATTGAATCGCCCGTGTGCACACCCATCGCATCGACGTTCTCGATCCCGCACACGATGATGCAGTTGCCCGCATTGTCTCGCACGACTTCGAGTTCGTACTCCTTCCACCCAAGGACGGACTCGTCGATCTGCACCTGCCGGATCATCGATGCATCCAGACCGCGACGGACAATGTCGTCGAACTCTTCACGGTTATAGGCGATCCCGCCGCCGGTGCCGCCGAGTGTGAACGCAGGCCGAATGATTGCTGGCAAGCCGATTTTATCGAGGAAACTGCGCGCGTCCGTCAGCGACTCGACAGTCGCAGCCCTCGGTTGGCGCAGGCCCGCTTTGTCGACGACTTTGCGGAACGCATTTCGGTCCTCCGCGCGGTAGATCACATCGCGATTTGCCCCGATCAATTCAATGCCGAACTCCTCCAGCACACCCTGGTCGTGCAGTGCGCAGGCACAGTTGAGTGCGGTCTGTCCGCCCAGCGTCGGCAGGATGGCATCGATTGGCGTGCCCTCGCGCTTCTCGAGTTCGATGATCTTCCGGACCGCCTCAGGCGTGATCGGCTCGATGTACGTGCGATCCGAGAACTCCGGATCTGTCATGATCGTCGCCGGGTTGGAATTGACCAGCACCACCCGGTACGCTTCCTCCCGCAACGCTTTACACGCCTGCGTGCCGGAGTAGTCAAACTCACACCCTTGGCCAATCACAATCGGCCCGGAGCCGATGATGAGGATGTTGTGCAGATCGTCGCGTCGGGGCATTGGGTATCTTTGTGGATCGGGACTCAGTCAGTGAGCGCAAACTTCGAGCAATGTAGCCACGTTGGCCCCTCTGCTCAACGCGCTGCAAGCACTGACGACAGGAATCACCAACACTGAGCGACCATGCCCGAGCCGATTCCATCGATCCTGACAGGCCTCGGCATCTGGCTGCTCGCGATGGCAGCAATACATGGGATTGTGCGTCCACTTATCGCCCGACCCGTCCAGCGTGGCGCGATCTTGGGCATTCTGTGGCACCTCAACCGCGTCGTTTGCCGCGTGCTGCACCGTGTGCGATGCTCGGGCAGCGGGCTGATCCCGGCCGGGCAGAATCCCGGCCCGCTGATCATCGTGTCGAATCACACGGGTTCGGTCGATCCACTGGTGATCCAGAGCACGCTGCCGTTCTTCGTTCGGTGGATGATGGCCTCCGAAATGATGAGCCCCGCAGCGCGCGACCTCTGGGAGACTCTGCAGATCATCCCCGTTGCACGCGATGGCAAGGACAGTTCGGCAGCGCGTGAGGCCATTCGCTACGTGAAGGCTGGCGGCGTCGTCGGAATCTTCCCCGAAGGCGGCATCGTTGAACCGCGCGGTGTCATCTGGCCGTTCTTCGATGGCGTCGGCCTGATCATCGCGCGAACCAGAGCTCCGGTGCTGCTCGTCTGGGTTGATGGGACGCCCGAGACCACTGACATGCGCACATCGCTGCTGACGCCAAGTCATGCCCATGTCACATTCGTTGACTTGATCGACTTCGGCGATGAACGAGACGTTCGAGCGATTACCCGGTCATTGCGTGAGCGCCTGGCGCAAGTCAGCGGCTGGACAATCGTCGATGGCAACGCTGTCGCGCGGTTTGCACAACAGCCTTCGTCATCCATCGGGGCCAACTGAGCAACGGACGAACTGGCGAATGCGCTCAATGGTCTTCGGTCCGATGCCGCTGACTCGCTGCAAATCATCCACTGAGGAAAACCGCCCGTGCTCGTTACGATTCAACGCGATGCGTTCAGCCAGAACAGGGCCGATCTGCGGCAACAGGCGAAACTCCGCAGCGCTCGCGCTGTTGATGTCAATCGTCCTGCCCTCGATCGCTTCCACCGATGCGACAGCTTCCCCCGGCTCAGCGCGCAGCGGATGCCGTACTGCAATGACGATCGCCACCACGCACCACAGCGCAAGCACACTCATGGCGAGTCCATACCCGGGAACCGGTTTCGGGCGAGATGCCATGCCAGTCGCCTCTCCTCAGGCAGATGATGTCAGTCGCGGTTTGTGCGGCAGTTTCAGCGGGCCGAGCGGCTTCTTCAGGCGCTTGCGCATCCCGATCAATCGCGCGTATGCCGGCTTGGCGTGGCCTGAATCATCGAACAGCCCGCCCAGAGGCAACGCAGCGCCGCGATAGTCGTACAGGTTGTTCCACACGATCGACTCGACAAAAGGCTTGGACATCACCATTGCAAACATGCGCGCCGCCCAGAGCGCCTGCACGTCCGGCGTCCAGCCTTCGTGCCAGTGCCCACCGGTTTCCGACGCCAACCCGCTCGGGCTCCCCATGCCTGAGATGATCACACGCGTTTCCATGAGGAAGAACCGATCGAGCATTGCGCTCAGTTGCATGAGGTCGCGCGTGTACTGGCCCGGCCTGCCGCTTCCCATCAGGAACTGCACGCCAACCGTATCCACGCGAATCCCCTCCTGGTTCAGACGGTCAACGAACGTGATCGGCTCAACAGAATGTTTGCGAAACGAGACATGATCGCCGAAGGGCTGCGTCAGTTCGACCATGCTGCGCGCGCCCTTGCGCCCCTGCCGCACAGCAAGATGCGCCATACGCACCATGTCCAGCATCTGATCTTCGGTGAAGTCGAAGTTGCTGTTCACATTGATGCCTGATGCAATCTTCCAGATCGCCACTTTGCTTGCATATCGTTCGAGGACGCGCGCCACATGGTCGTAGGCAAGGTCGCGGCAAGTCTGGTAATCGTGCTGCCACACATACATCCAGTCAGGCAGCGATCGTTTCGAGAAATCCAGCAGCGGGCCGGCAATGACAGGCTTGCCTGTACTCTCAGCCCACTCGATCCAGCGGTCGAACGGCGCCCAGTTGTATTGTTCCTCGCTCGCTGCAAGGTCGCGCCACCGCAGCGGGATGCACAACACATCAAAGTCGCGTTTGATCACCTCCTTGAGCGCGGGCGAATCCCGACCCGGCCAGATCTCGATCCCCAGCGTCGAAGATGCCGCAGGCTTGTCCAGAAACCGTCGATGCAGCAGAATGTCTGCATGCGCGAGCGCCAGCCGTTCGGTGGCTTCAATCCCGTATGCCAGCGCGACACGCGCGAGTTGATCTGCCTCAAACGCATCATCCGTCGTGAGCGCTTTGGTGAACTCGCACCGCGCCTGCTCCCACAACTGCATCGCGGGGTGCTCATCACTCAGATCGAGCATCTGCCACTCTTCGCTCTTGGTGACAAACATCTTGATCCGATGCCGAGCGAGTTCCACCGCAAGCAGATACGGCTTCTCGCGATCCGGCAGCAGGCAGGTGTGCAGCATCAACTGCCCCATCCCGCCTGCTTCAAACGGAATCGCCAGCCCTGATGTGCGGCTCTTTGGCGGGTGACAGATCACCTGACCATCTGAAAAATCCACCCTGCCACGCAACGAACACTCGTCCGCGCCGATCAGGTGTGCCCCAGCAAGGTGCCAGTCTGAAGCAGGGCCGTTGTCATCAAATGCGAGGAATCGCGGCATGGTCGGTCCGGTGGTCCGTCAAGTTCTTCGGTCGCGAGCATGGCCGCGTCCTCACTCTGTCGCCCGCAGCGAGCGAACCGTCCATTGTGGCGGAAAACGGCCGGACTTCAACCATTTGTCGATTCACGCTGCCCCGGCTCGAATCCCTCCAGCTCGATGTTACAGTCACGCCATGTCAACCATCACCGGCCAATCGCCCCTGACTGCCACTGATCTCCCGCTGCCCAACCGCCGCCAGGGCAAGGCACGTGATGTCTATCTGCTCCCCGCTTCGGCCCCCAGCCCGCCTCGGATGGTCATCATCGCCTCCGACCGCATCAGCGCGTTCGATGTTGTTCTGCCCACGCCGATCCCCGGCAAGGGCAAGCTGCTCACGCAGATCTCGCTGAAATGGTTCGAGAAGCTCCGCCCGCTCGGCATCGTGGCTGACCATGTCATCACCGATGATGTCTCGAGGATCACCGAACTCTCACCAGAACAGCAACGGTCGATCGCTGGCAGAACCACCATCGGCCGGGCTGCACAGGTGATTCCAATCGAGTTCGTCGTGCGCGGCTACGTCGCCGGCTCCGGCTGGAATGACTACCAGAACACCGGCCACATCTGCGGCATCGAACTCCCTGCGGGCCTCGAACGCTGTGGCAAGCTGCCAGAGCCGATCTTCACACCCGCAACCAAGGCCGATGTCGGCCACGATGAGAACATCGATTTCGAGAAGGCATGCGCCATCGCCGGCGAAGCCGTGATGACACATCTCCGCAATGCCTCACTCGCGCTTTACAAAGCAGCAGCAGAACATGCAGAGACCTGCGGCCTCATCCTCGCCGACACCAAGTTCGAGTTCGGCTACGCGCTCGGCAACGATGGCCTGCCCACTGAAGAAATCATTCTCATCGATGAGATCTTCACGCCCGACAGTTCCCGCTACTGGCCTGCGGACAAGTACCAGCCCGGCCGCGAACAGGACAGCTTCGACAAGCAGTACGTGCGCAACTTCCTCGAAGAGATCGTCTCGTCCGGTAAGTGGGACAAGACCCCGCCCGGCCCGGAGTTGCCCGATGATGTCATCGCCAACACCGTCGCGAAGTACGAAGAAGCGATGAAGCGCCTGTTCTCCTGACCTGCGAATCGACACGGATGAATCGGATGGGCCGCCGTCCAAGCCGTGACGAAGCGAAGCGCAGTCGCGGGTGTCCGTCCATTTGCAACTCACCCGCGATTCCGTTCGCTGCGCTCACTGCATCACGGCTTGAGATAGTTCTTTCCCTCGTTGCCGGAGAGGCGGCGCCGATTCTCGGAACACAATGGAACGCCCTCGGGGCCACAAGAGCCGCTCTCGTGCCTCCGAGACCCTTCCTCGAGACTAAATGCCGCTGTCTCTTGCTTCCGAGGTTCCTTCTCGGGACCAAAACACCGGGCTATCTGGTCCCGAGAGCCAATCTCGGCTTCCCGAGAACGGACCATTGTTCTCCTGCAACGAGTCTTGGAGATACGACACGACGACGCCGGCATGCCGGCTCACCGATGATCAGCCGTGCCCTGGATGTTATCTGCCCCTGCGTATGCCACGAAGTAGTGCAGGCCCTCTTCCCTGGGTTTGAGTCGGGCAGCATTGTCCGAGAACGCCTGCACTTCATCTCTGATGGCGGCGAACCCATCCTCGCCGATAATCTCCTGCAGTTCAGCGATCGCACCCTCCGCGATGAGCTTGCGCTCTGCGTGCGCGGCGGTCAGCGCCTCGATGTGCTGCTGTTTTGCCTCGGCATTCGAACTCCACTTGCTGATAAATGACTCCAACCAGTTGCGTATCGCAACGTTCATCCGATCACAGACCGCCGTCATCGAGATATCCGTCGCATCCGCGAGGATCACAATCTCCTGCAGTTGCTCCTCAGTGAGTCCAGGCAACTCCCGAGCCGCTTCGAATATCGGAGCCGGATCATATGGATTCGGGTACACCTGAGGATGGGCCCGGAGTCGGTATTCGCGAAGAAACATCTGTCGCGATCGGCCCTGCAACGACTCGGCCAGGACATCCGCATAGACATCATTCAGATGACAGATCGATGTTGCGCGAGCTGCAGCGCGTCCAAGCAGACGGCGCACGCGGGCCGCATTGGCCGATGATCCTGTCAATAGCTCCTCTGCCTCAGCGAGCGGCCCGCGTTGATAGACTTCGCGTATTGCCTCGGCAAATCCTCGCCACAGGCGCAACATTGAGCTGCCGTACTCCGAGAGAATCGCATCTACGTCGTTGCGGTTGTTTATGGTGACTACCTCATCATCCTGCAATTCATCCAGCAAGGCGACCAGGTCTACCTTGGCGGGGAAGTGAAAGCAGTCCACCATCTGGTAGATGCTGCACTCACGCCGCTGTGCGACTCTCGTCAGTAGCACCTGCTGGTGCTCGGCGAGAATTGACCGCATCAGCTCAAAGAGCTGGCTGCGCTCAGCGGCGATCAGGCGATCGACCCACCGCGCGGCTGCGGCGGTCAGATCCGCCAGTTCATTTGCAACCACGAGATCGGAATACGCCTGCCCATGCACCGGCCCGAGTGAAGCTGACCAGTCCCAGAGCGCGGTCAACTCCTCGGCGGGTTTGCCTGCTTCAGATTCTTTGAGTGCTTCGTAGTATCCCAGGAACACGACGCGTTGTCCCTCGCTCAACTGCATGTCGTCCGCCCATCGTCGCACGTCCCGCTCTGTAGACAGGCGCGGAATATCGAGCTCGATGAACGGATGCTCCGCGATTGGGCCTTCCGTCGGTCGCGGCGGTGATCGCCGGGCCTGCCCGGAGACATCGGCAGATACAAAGGCGACCGCGATGCCGACAAGAATACCGCAGCGCCGGGTCCCTGGGATGCTTCGAAGCACTCTCATACCCTCACCCGGTGCAATTCGTCCCAATGCCAACTGGATTCGGATATGACGTGCAGTCGAATGTGGTGTTCTGGAAGTACCAGTCACACTGTCCGCCGCTGGAATCGTAGCAGCCACGTACCGCACGCGCGCTGCATGCGACGACGGCCGCAGGAAGTGTATCCCACAGATACTCGGTCCACCCGGTTGGACCTGTCGTCACCGGCGCCTTCACCCAGCCCCAGGGGTTGGCACCTAACGGCGAACACACATAGTCATCTGCGGGATCTTCAGGATCCTTGCCAGGGCAGTGCAGGTCACTCATGCGTGCGTAGCAGCACTGGTAGGTCGCAGATGAGCGCAGGCACTCAGGGGCAAGCTCTGCGCCACCGCCTGACACACTCAGATTGCACACTCCGAGAACACAAGCGAGTGACAGAATCACAGTTCGCTCATGGGCACTCCTTTCCTGTTGTGCATGTGACACATTGCCATTGCGCGCCAGATCCAATGCTCTGTCAAGAAGAAGTTAGAGAAAGAAAGAAAGAAAGAAAGAAAGTCCCACAATCCTCATAACACTTGTAAGGACAGCACTTTAGGACATGCGAGCGACGTTGCGGAATCTTGCATCACGCTAGCAGCACCTTGAGTTATCCACAGCCGGTGGGCAACCCGCCGTTGCGATGGTGAACCACTGAAGCAGCGCGATCCGGCAGTTCCGGTTGCCAGCGGTTGATCTGTCATCGCTTTGCCCGTTCCTGGAGACAATACAATCACGGTCCCGTCGATACACAACACTCCGAGACATGACAACTGATCACCGACAACGCCCCATTCTGGATCGACGGCCATCTTGATCTTGCGTATCTCGCGGTCAACGGGCGCGACCTGCGCGCTCGCTGCGATGACCCATCTGCCGCGTGTATCAGCATTCCCGATCTGCGCGATGGTCATGTCACACTCGCATTCGGCACCATCTTTACGGCGCCACAGAGTTTTGGTGATGATGGGCCGGAAACGTATCACGATGCCGAAGACATTGATGGTGCGCACGAGGCAGGACTCAAACAACTGCGCATCTACGAAGACCTCGAAGCAGCCGGCGAGATAACGATCGTGCGATCGCGTGATGATCTCGATGCGGTCACATCCGGCGATGCGTCCGCCCTGCCGGGGGTCGTTCTCTTGATGGAAGGTGCAGACCCGATCCGTTCGCCGGATGATGTCTCATTCTGGCATGAACGCGGCCTGC
>CAZVXI010000008.1:37207-37730 GCA_964631295.1 uncultured Isosphaeraceae bacterium | reverse complement strand
ACCACATCAAACAGCACCAATACCGTACCCTTCAGTCTCTACCCCGAAGCCCGCACGCCAATGGAAGCTGGCATGCTCACTGCACTTGTCCGCGCGCAGAGTCCTGCTGCGATTGATCTGCTGCTCGCGCAGCCGCAGCGCTGGGACGCATTTGAGAACGATCCCGATGCGCGGTGGACCGATGACGACGATGCGCGTTCACAGCGATTGAATCATCTGATCGACCCGCCGATCGTCGTTCTCGCAGGCCCTGCCAACGTCGGCAAGAGCACGCTGAGCAATGCGCTCCTAGGCCGGTCGATGTCGATCGCGATTGACTCACCCGGCACGACGCGCGATTACACCGCAGGCCGCATCGATCTCAACGGCCTGGTCGTCTGGTGGCACGACACACCCGGGATTCGCGAAAGCAACGATGCCATTGAACAGGAATCCATCCGCATCGCGCGCGATCTCATGCAGCGGGCCGATCTGCTCATCGCATTGACCGACCACGCCCCCGGAAGTGACTGGCCGACGCTGC
>CAZVXI010000008.1:18150-37197 GCA_964631295.1 uncultured Isosphaeraceae bacterium | reverse complement strand
TTTCCATCAGCGCCACCCCCGGCGCCGGCATCGCCGATCTCGTCACACGCATCCGCGACACGCTCGTCCTGCCCGCGGATGTTGCGAGCGAGCGGCCATGGCGGTTCGGGTCCGCTGCACCATAGATCATCTCGTGCTACCTGTCAGGTAGAATCAACTTGATGTCTGAGCGTTATCTCGAAATCAGTTACCGTGCGGGCAAGCCGTTTGCTGCGTACCTGGTGTTGCCGCGACAGGCCGAGGACGCAGCGCGCGATCGGAGCGATTCGGTGAGGTGCTTGTGATCGACTATGCCGCAGACGGCCGGGCCATCGGGATCGAGATCGTGCATCCGCAGGCGGTCACAGTTGATGAACTCAACCGGGCACTCTCGCATGTCGGCCAGCCCGCGATGGGCAGTGAGGACTTCGCGCCACTGAAGGCGGCATGATGATCGTCGCGGATCTCGTCACACGCATCCGCGATGCACTGGTCCCGCCAACTGACATCGCAAGCGCTCGCCCATGTCGGCCAGCCACCGTTGCAGAGCGAAGACTTCGCTCCCCTGAAGGGGCGTCGCGGCAACATCAACATATTCCGCGTCAGCCGGTAGAATCTCCGGCAGATTGCTGCGGTTCGCTTGTGCCACAGCGATGAGAATCTCAGGTAGGAAAAGACTGGAGTGTTGCCATGCGATGGTTGTCAATGAGTGTGCTCGCCGGGGTGTGTGCTGTGCTCGCGTGCGTGGCTGCGGCTCAGCAGCAACACGCGGATGCCGGGCTGTTGCAGGATGCCGGGACGAATGCAGCGAAGGTGCAGCCGGCTGATGTTGTGCTGATCAACGGGAAGATTGTCACGGTGGATGATGCCATCGGCACGGTGCAGGCAGTTGCGATTGTCGGCGAGAAGATCATCGAGGTTGGCACGAGCAACCAGTTGCTTCATCACATTGGTGATGATACGCAGGTGATCGACCTCGATGGCCGGCTGGCGATTCCCGGATTCATCGAGGGGCACGGGCACTTCACGGGCATCGGCGAGGCGAAGATGAACCTCGACCTGCTGCATGTGCGCAGTTGGCAGGAAGTGATCGACATGGTGGCCGAGGCCGTGAGGAAGGCGAAGCCCGGCGAATGGATTACAGGGCGCGGCTGGCACCAGGAGAAATGGGACACGCCGCCCGATGGTGCAGTCGAAGGATTCCCGACGCACTGGTCGCTGAGCGACATCTCGCCGGACAACCCGGTGGTGCTGCGTCATGCATCTGGCCATGCGAGCTTCGCCAACAAGCGCGCGATGGATGAATCAGGCATCAGTGGCACGACGCAGGACCCGCCGGGTGGCGAGATTCTGCGCGATGAATCAGGCCAGCCGATCGGCATCTTCCGGCAAAACGCGCAGGGATTGATTCGTGCCGAGTCGCGGTCAATCTCGCGGCGCGCGCAGTTCGAGCGGATGGATCGCGCGATTGATCTTGCAGTGCAGGAGTGTTTGTCGAATGGGGTGACGTCGTTTCAGGATGCAGGCTTGACATATCCGGTGATCGACCGGCTGCGCAGCCGTGCAGAAAACCACACGCTGGATGTGCGCTTGTGGGTTATGATCCGTACCGGCATCGATGCGACCGAGCAGCATGCAGCGGAGTACGCGAAGATTCGCAGAGTCGGCGGCGATCGGCTGACGGTCGGCGGGATCAAGTTCGCGATCGATGGGGCGCTCGGCTCGCGCGGGGCGTGGCTGCTGGAACCGTACGCAGACAGCCCGGAGAGCACGGGGTTCAACACGACGCCGATCGAAACGCTCGAACGCGGCGCGAAGGTTGCCATCGAGAGCGGACTGCAACTGTGCATCCACGCGATCGGCGATCGTGCGAATCGCGAGGTGCTCGACATCTATGAAGATGCTTTCGCGACGCTCCCGGAGGAGAAGACAGGTCACGACCTTCGCTGGCGCATCGAACATGCGCAGCATCTGCATCCCGATGATGTGCCGCGCTTCGGCGAGATGGGGGTGATCGCATCCATGCAGGGTGTACACTGCACATCCGACGGGCCGTGGGTGTACAAGCGGCTTGGCAGGGACCGCGCGGAATCGGGTGCGTATGTCTGGCAGGATCTGATGGACTCGGGCGCGGTCGTCACCAATGGCACCGATGCGCCGGTGGAAGATATCAACCCGCTGGTGTCGTTCCATTCGACGGTGACGCGGAAGCTCAACGATGGGTCGATCTTCTTCGACAAGCAGCGCATGAGCCGGATCGAAGCTCTGAAGTCCTACACCATCAACTGCGCGTACGCAGCGTTCGAGGATGACATCAAGGGCACGCTCACGCCCGGCAAGCTGGCGGACATCGTGATTCTGTCGGATGACATCATGACGATCCCCGCAGAGGCGATTCCGAGTGTGAAGGTGGACATGACCATCGTCGGCGGACGGGTGGTATATGAGCGCGATACGAGCGGTTGAGTGCGCGGCCAGGAGGACCCTCGATTGCGCAGCTTGTCGGGGCCTGGCGCGATGGCCACGTCATAAACCGTGATGGTGGCTCTACAAGCCCATGATGCTGTAGCCGCTGTCGACGCAGAGAATCTGGCCTGTGACGCCGTTGGCCAGATCGCTGAGCAGATACGCGGCAGAGTCGCCGACATCTTTGCCCGTGACATTGCGACGAAGCGGGGCCTTCTTTTCGACCCAGTCGAGGATGTCAGCAAAGCCCCCCACTGCGAGCGCGCTCATGGTGCGCAGTGGCCCACCTGAGATGGAGTTCACGCGGATGTTCTTCTCGCCGAGGTCGGCGGCGAGGTAGCGAGTGGTTGCTTCGAGCGCGGCCTTGGCGACACCCATGACGTTGTAGCCGGGGACGGCCTTCTCGGCGCCGTAGTAACTCATGGCGATCATGGAGCCGCCATCATTCATGAGCGGCACGCAGCGGTTGGCCATCGCAGCGTACGTGTAGGCGCTGATGTCCATCGCCTGCGTGAAAACCTCGCGCGGCGTGGACGTGAACAGCCCCTGCTTGAGCCAGTCTTTGTCTGCGAAGGCGATGGAGTGGACGAGGAAGTCGATGGAGCCGAAGTCGTCGCCGATCTTGTTGAAGACACGGTCGAGGTCGTCATCGGAGCCTGCATCCATGGATTCGGTCCACGGATTGTCGACGCCAAGCTGCTCGACGGCTTTGTGCAGCCTGCGGGCCATCTTCTCGCCCGGCAGGTGGGTGAAGAGGCACTCGGCCCCTTCGCGGAGCAGAGATTCGGCGATGTGGTACGCGTAGCTGTGATCGTTGGCGATGCCGACCACCAGTCCGCGATTGCCTTCCATGATGCCCATGTGCAGTGTCTCCTGTGGACGTGGAGGGTAGTGTCAGCGACAGAAGATCGCCAGTGATCCTCGACTCGCTGCCGGGAGTGATTCCGGGTATAATCAGTTCACGTTTTTTTTTTGCGGGCCACTCTGACCGTTCGAGTGGTCGCGACACAGCCAGACAGATCATGACCCGAGGATCTTGTTCGGCGTACAGAACTCGGGTTCGGATAGTTCAGATGAAGATTTACGTTGGCAACCTCCCCTTCTCCACCAATGACGCCGAGTTGATGCAGACATTCGCTGAGTACGGCGACGTTGCTGAGGCGACAGTGATTCTCGATCGCGAGACGGGCCGATCGCGAGGGTTCGGCTTTGTTGAAATGCAGGATGACAATCAGGCACGCGAAGCCATCCAGGCACTTGATGGTCAGGACATGGGCGGCCGGCCGTTGAAGGTGAACGAAGCCAAGCCCCGCACCGATCGTGGTGGCGGTGGCGGCGGCGGTCGTCAACGCGGCGGCTGGTAACTCCACCAACAAGCACCGATACAACAATCCGGGGAGAAAGCAGGCCAGAGATGGGTTCAGACATGGGCGACGTCGCCGCTGCGGCGCTGCCGTTGAGGTATCGCATCGCCAATCTGCTGGTGATTCTCCTGCCCTTCGTCGGGCTGGCGGTCGCTGTTGTATTCGCGTGGGGTCGCGGTGTGAGCCTGCTGGACCTGATCCTGTTCGGATCGCTGTATATCGCAACCGGGCTGGGGATCACGATCGGCTTTCACCGGTACTTCACGCACAAGTCGTTTGAAACAAGCCGTGTCGGGCAGGCGATTCTCGGCGTGCTTGGCTCAATGGCGATTGAGGGTCCGCTGCTCCGATGGGTCGCGACGCATCGCTGCCATCACCAGCACAGCGATTCGGACGGCGACCCGCACTCCCCGCACAGCCACGGCGCCGGCTTCATCAACATGGCGCGCGGGCTGTGGCAGGCGCATGTTGGATGGATTCTTTCGCCCGGGCCTGACGACCTCGACCGCTACGTGGTTGACTTAAAGGATGATCCGGTCGCTCACACCGTCAGCAGGTTGTTCCCGCTGTGGATGTTGCTGAGCATCCTGCTGCCGGGCGTGCTCGGCGGGTTGATCACGATGTCGTGGTGGGGCGCACTGACGGGTTTCATATGGGGCGGGCTGGTTCGCATCTTCTTCGTGCATCATGTGACATGGAGCATCAACTCGGTCTGCCACATCTGGGGTACGCGACCCTTCAACAGCCACGATCACAGTCGGAATAATCCGATCTTCGGCGTGCTGGCGTTCGGCGAGGGGTGGCATAACAACCATCACGCGTTTCCTGCATCGGCGAGGCACGGGCTTCAGTGGTGGCAGATCGACACAAGCTACATGCTCATCAAAGGGCTCTCTTTTCTCGGTCTGACGTGGAATGTTCGAACACCCCGGCCGGAACGCGTCGAGTCGAAACGTGCCGAGTGACCTGCGAGTGAGCGCGGGTGAGTCGGCGTGGATGTGATATTGCCACGCGTTGGCCGTACCATGCAGACGCATGATGACAGAAAAATCGCATTTGCTGCATGATCTTCGGCGCGACTACGACTTGGATGCGCTCGATGCATCCGATCTGGCCAGCGATCCGATCGAACAGTTCCGCACATGGTTTGCGGATGCGCAGGCTGCTGACATCATTGAGCCAAACGCGATGACCCTGGCGACAGCCGATCGCGAAGGCACGCCCGATGCGCGCATTGTGTTGCTCAAGGAGATTCGCTCGGACGGGTTTGTGTTCTACTCAAACTACGATTCTGCCAAGGGTATGCAGTTGTCTGCAACGCCGAAATCAGCGATCGTGTTCTACTGGGATGTGCTGCAGCGACAGGTCCGCGTGCAGGGTGCCGTTGAGCGAATCTCTGCTGATCAGAGCACAGCGTACTTTCGGCAGCGGCCGCGCAAGAGCCAGATCGCAGCAATCGCAAGCCCGCAATCGCGGGTGATCCCTGATCGCGCCACGCTTGAAGATGCGTTTGCTGCTGCGGCGGCTTCTCTTGATCCCGACACAGACCTGCCCCGACCTGAATCGTGGGGAGGGTACATCGTTGTGCCCGAGGTCGTCGAGTTCTGGCAGGGGCGCCGATCACGTTTGCATGATCGGTTGCGTTACCGCCGGCATGATGACGGCTGGGAGATCGAGCGACTTGCCCCGTGAGCGGTCGTGATGGCACTTTCGGCGAACTGATTGAAGCGCTGCGCCAGCCGGAGGCACATTCGCCTGCAGCACAGTCGCCGGTGTCGGTGATTCAAACGCATATCTCCGGACTGGTCTTTGTTGATGATCGAGTTTACAAAATCAAGAAACCGGTTGATCTGGGATTTGTGGACTACTCGACGCCTGAGAAGCGGAGGCACTTCTGTGAAGAAGAGGTGCGGCTCAACAGTCGGCTCTCGCCGGATGTGTATCGTGGCGTGCGACGCATAACACGCAATTCGAGCGGTACGATCGAAGTTGAGGGTGGTGGCGAAACGGTCGACTACGCTGTGGAGATGGTTCGTCTTCCGCATGATCGGCTGATGAACAATCTGCTCGCGCGCGGCGAGATCGACAACACAATGCTTGATGCCATAGTGGATCTGCTTGTTGAGTTTCACAGGAGTGCGCCAACGGGCGATGGTATCGACCGATACGGGGAAGCAGACGAGATCTCTGCGCAACTTGAAGATAACCTCTCCGGCCTCGATCCGTTTATTGCCCTCGAAGATGCCGAAGAGTGCGCGACGCTTACTGCGAACCTGCGCGATCAGCTCGGAGCGTACGCGCGGAGTTGGATTAATCGTCATCGCGCATTGTTCAAGCAGCGCATCAGTGCGGGGCGCATTCGTGATGGGCACGGCGATCTTCATGCAGGCAACATCTGTTTCTGGGATGATACGATCATCATCTACGACTGCATTGAGTTCTCTGAGCGTTTTCGATGCAGGGATGTCGCGTGCGAGATGGCATTTCTGGCGACGGATCTGGATTACCGCTGCTTCCGTGGATTCGCAGGCTACCTGCTGCGACGATATGCGGAACAAACTGGTGATCATGGCCTGCCGCGGGTCGCCCACTTCTACAAGGTACATCTCGCGATCGTGCGTGGCAAGGTCGCGTCGATTCGGGCGCAGGATGAGAATCTCGATCGCGCGGAGCGTGATGAATCTCGCGTTGAAGCAATGCGATACTTCCAGCTTGCTGCAACGTATACGCTGCCGCCCGTGCTGATCATGATGTGCGGTCTGCCCGGAACCGGCAAGAGCCATGCTGCGCGCGCAATCGCGAGACCGTTCGAGGCGATGGTGATTCGCACCGATGTGGTCCGAAAGGAACTCGCGCGCAGCGCGAGCCTCGACCAGGCCGACCTCTATTCAAACGATGCCACACGGCAGACGTATGCAAGAGTCCTGGAACGTGCCATGGACGAACTTGAACATGGCCGCACTGTCATCGTGGATGCAACCTTCTCACAAACGCAGCAGCGTGACATGTTCATCAGGGCCGCACGCGATCGCGGCAACCCGTACGTGCTGATCGAAATCACCTGTGAAGAAGCAACCGTGCGCCATCGCTTGCGACAGCGAGCGGCAGACGCAACTGAAGTCTCCGACGCAGATTGGCAGATCTACCTCGCCGCAAAGGAGCGCTTTGAAGCTCCAATGGAGATCGATGAGGCTCACCGCTTGCAAATCGAGTCAGGCCTGACAGCGGAACAGACTGCCGCTGCGGTGATTGAGCAGATTCTAAGGATCTGCTGAGCCGACATCACCTATCCCCCGGGCTCGTTGGGCCAGCCTTCTGCACCGACGAGGGGGACGAACTGGACCTTGTCGATGACTTCTTCCTCATAACGCGATTCACTCACTCGGCGAATGCGCATGAGTTGCTGTGATCGCTGGTGTCGCCCAACCGGAATGACAAGACATCCGCCGATGGCAAGTTGCTCTCGCAGACTCTCAGGAACTGATGGCGGCGCACCCGCTGAGACCAAAATTGCATCGTAGGGCGCCTTCGCCGGCCACCCTCGCGTGCCATCGGCGCAGAGAACAGTCACGTTGTCACAGCGGCATCGGCGGATGTTGTTTTGAGCACGTTGCGCGAGGGCGGGAAGGCGCTCGATCGTGACGACTTCGCGCACCATGTGGCTCAGGATTGCCGCGGCATATCCAGAGCCTGCTCCGACTTCAAGCACGCGGTCATCCGGCTCTGGTTCGAGGGCTTCGATCATGACCGCGACAATGAACGGCTGTGAGATTGTCTGGCCCTCGCCGATCGAGATCGGGCCATCGTCATATGCGAGGTGCTGTTGGTCGCGCGGGACGAAACACTCTCTCGGCACCGTGCGCATGGCGTCGAGCGTTCGTGGATCATCGACACCACGCGCCAGAATCTGCCGCTCGACCATGTGTTCCCGCTGTTGATGGAACGAGGGTTTTCTCACCACGCGTCTCATCTCAACGATAGGTTGTCGGGTGCAGGCACGTTGGCAGATTTCGGGATGGTGGCAGGGGTGATGCCGGCAACTTCGGGTCTGTGGTTGACCCGACGAGAAAACCGGCGATCATGCTGAAGCATTCTGCGCCCGTAGCTCAATTGGATAGAGCATCGGTCTTCGGAACCGAGGGTTGGGGGTTCGAGTCCCTCCGGGCGTGCTTCACTTCTACGGTCGAATCCGATTTCGCAGCCTTCCACACGCCGGGGACGTCTGCAAATGCCTTGTAGCTTGCAGCAACCGCGATGTTGCGCAGCAATCGCTGCCGGTAGCGATGCCTCGACTCATGCATCGGCGCGGGAATGCGAACACGTGCAAGCGGCGGCCCATCGAACAGGCCGACTGGTTCATCCGACTCCAGCCAGTCAGGCGGGCATTCGAGCAATCCCCAGCCCGGCGGCAATTCTCGCGGACGAATCAAGCCCTTCGGGATAAGCAGGTACATGAAGTCTGCCAGGTGATAGCGAGCAGCCATGCAGAACTTTGTCTGCCCGTGGAGTTTCATATCGACCCGGCGCATCGCGCGAATCACTTTGCGGTAGGAACGCGATGTGCTCTGCGAATAGTCCCACTCAGACATTTCATCGAACAGTGATGTGCTGGTCTTGCGCAATTCGGGTTCATCGCGTTCGATGCGGTTCTGTTCGATCGATCGGCGCATGCGCGCAAGCTGATCGCGATGCTGCAGCAACTGGTCATGATCTGACGTGTCGCGCAGGAAGTCGGAGCGGTCCTGCTTGCATTCGATAAGCAATGTGCGCGGACCGCTCTGCATTGAACTGGCAACCGGCTCGCTGCCATGCTCAGCGGGCAGACGATCAAGGTAGCCAGCCACATCGACGCGGTAGCGCGATATCGGGCACCGCACCTCTGTCGCAACGGCGTGGCACCCCCAGTGACGGAGAAATGTCAGGGCAAGTTGCTTGAGACGTTGATGAGCGACGGTTTCCATATGGGTCATTATCGCATCGGCCCATTGTCTGGGGGCGTTCCAGTTCCTGGCATTTTGCTACCCTCTGGCCATGAACGACGCACAGATGCGCATCGCTCTGATCAGCGATGTGTTTTTCGATGATGACTCCAACCGCAGGCTCGTCGATCGGCTGCGCGAGGCGAAGCAGCGCGGGGCTGACCTCGCCGTGCTGCCCGAGTTGCCGCTGAACCCGTGGTCGCCGGCAACGAAAGACGCGGTTGAAGAGGATGCCGAGCCGCCACCACCCGATGGAACTCGGTTCCGGCGTATGTCCGCAGCCGCGCGAACCGTTGGGATCGGCATCGTTGGCGGCGCGATCGTCCGTGACACGGGCGGAAGACGCTTGAACACGGCTCAGGCGATCAATGCTGCTGGTGATCTCGTTGCTAGCTATGCCAAGACGCACCTGCCAGTTGAGGAGGGCTTCTGGGAATCCAGCCATTATGAGCCGGGGTCCGAGCCGCCTCGGGCAATCGACCACTGGCCGATACGGCTGGGAATCCAGATTTGTTCGGATGTCAATCGCCCGGAGGGAACGCACCTGCTCGCAGCACAGGGAGTAGAGGTCGTCATTGCCCCGCGCGCAACGGAGCAGGCCACCTTTGAGCGTTGGCGACCGGTGTTCATCGCAAATGCCATCACGACCGGCAGTTATGTGTTCTCTGTGAATCGGCCCGGCCCGGAGCGTGGTGTACTGATCGGCGGTCCATCGATTGCGGTCGGACCTCGCGGCGAAGTTCTCGCGGAAACGACCGACCCGGTGGTCGTTGTGGAGGCGGCACGCGAGGCTGTGCTTGACGCGCGGGGCCGATATCCGGGGTATCTGGCGATCCGCAGTGATATGTACGCATCAGCATGGGCCGAGATTGAGCCCTCTGCCCCGTATGCAATGGGCAAGCCGGGCTGACGTTGTGCCGATGGAGAGTTATCTCGAACGCCTTCTGAACCGCAAACGCGGCTGAACCGAAAGAACGGACCCACCATGGAAACCCCGCAGACCGTTGAACAACGTCTCGCTACCCTGGAACATCGCACCGCGAAGGCGGAACGCTCTGCCAGCCGATATCGCCGCGCTTTCGCCGGGACATTGATCCTGCTTGCCAGCGGTGTGTTGCTGGCCGCGAAGAGTATTTCTATCCCTGATGTCGTGCAGGCCCGCGCTTTCGAAGTGCTTGATGACGACGGGAATGTTGTCTTCCGCGCCGCTTCCGACGATCGCGGTGGCCGCATGGATCTCTGGACAAGCGAGGACGAGGGTCGCAACATTTTTCGAGCCTCCGCCAATCTGCATGGCGGCGACCTTGCGATCTGGAACCGGGCAGGTCAGAACGTTCTCGGCGCATTCACGACGCCACACGGAGGCGAGATTGGTCTCTGGGATGAGATTGGTACTGCTGCTGTTCGCGCGGCCTCGACAGAGACCGGCGGCTCTCTGGACCTGCGCGGGTCGAGCGGGAGGAAAATTGTCGCGCTGCGGCCCGGGGAAGAAGGTGGAGGAGGAGAACTTGCGATCAGCAACGGCGCCGGGACTGCGGTGATGCTGGCCAACGCCGTGGGCGACGGCTCCGGGTCTCTTTCGCTCAACAGCGTTGCAGGCACGCCGACGATCACAGCCAGTGCAGACCAGGGCGGTGCCGGCATGTTGCTGCTTCATGCTGCCGATGGCAGTCCGCGTATCACGGCAGGCACATTCGATGGCCACGGTGTTATGCAGATGGCCAATGCGGAAGGTCGCCCGGTGTGGAATGCGGGGTCGAATCCACAGATCGGCGGCGGATTCATGGGTCTGAACAACTTTGCTGGCATGCAGGTCTTTCATGCTGCTGCGGCCGACGACGCCTGCGGCAGACTCGACCTGTCCATTGATTCAGGCCAGACCGTCTTGAGCCTGGATGCAAGCGCGACGAAGGGCGCTGCCATGGCGATGATGAATGCGTCCGGCCAGCGGATGTTCCTCGCCGGTACGGAGGACAAGGGTGGCCTTATCAACCTCATGAACGAGGCTGGCAATCCCGTGTTCATCGCTGGCTTCAGTGCGCGGAGTCGCGGCGGATCGCTCGCTGTCAAGAATGGTCGCGGGTTGCAGGTGCTCTATGCGGGCACCGATGTGGATGATCGAGGCATCGTTATCGTCCGTGATGCGGATGGCGAAAACGAGGTATCGACAAGCCCGCGGAAGTGATTGGGACCGATAACTTCACAGTCGTGAAAGCGCAGAAGATTCTGCATCATGTTGCAGATTCATAGTCGCGTTTCATCGCTGCCGAAGTACATTGCAGTGAGCGCCGGCTCCAACCAGCCGACAGCGCGTCTGTAAATCACATGGGTCAAGCATCGAACTTCCTGAAACTGGTGGGTCACGACGATCCACACGTCGCTGGTGCGTGGCAGCGTGACGCTGCCGCTCGTGCGATCGCTCAAGAGAATCGCGCTGCATCACGAGCCGAGCCATCGCTTGAGCCGACCGACCCACGCTGGATCCTCGCAGCACGAACGTACGCATCGCTTGAAGGGTCGACGTTGACGCCAGAGAAGCGGGCCCGGCTGCAGCGAACCGCCGAGCGCATTGGTGTTCGGCCGTTCGATGCGAACGTGATCATCGCGATCGTGCAGGACCAGGCGCGTCGTGGAGAGCCTCTTGATGCAGCACTTCCGACGCTGAATCTGCTGGAAAAACCAGAACCGCATACTCGGCAGCGAGAGGCGCCCGCCCTGCTCTGGATCACAGCGATTGCCTCCGGGCTGGTTCTTGCCACAATCCTGATTCACTGGTTCATCGGCGGTTGAATCAGCGACCATTCGGATTTTCGCTGATGGCATGCGACGAGACCAGATGTATTTCACCGTCCTCATCGCGTTCCGCGTGGCCGAGTTCAAGAAGTGCCTCGAGCGCTGCCTGCTGTTCCGCTTCCTTCTTGGAGGGCCCCCACGAAGACGGAAAACGCTGGGCACCGATCGCCACGCAGACTTCGAAGCACTTTGCGTGATCTGGCCCTTGCTCATCAAGCAGAAGGTATTGTGGTGTCTCGTTGAAGTGCTGCTGAGCCGACTGTTGCAGAACAGACTTAAAGTTGAACTGATGTCCGGAGCGGGCCGCATCTTCAATCAGTGGTCGCATTCCGTCAAGGATGAACATACGCGTCACTTCGAGACCCGCATCGACGTAGAGCGCGCCAATCAGTGATTCGTATACGGCCGCGATGACCGACTGCGGGAGCGCCCGGTGGTTGCTGAGCCCCTTGCCGAGTTGAATGAGATCATCTAGTCCAAGATCCTCCGCGAGCTGAGCGCAGGCACGACGGCTGACAACGTTGGACTTGATCTTGGTCAGTTCCCCTTCAAGCAGGTCGTCAAAACGATCGTGGAGGTACTCACAGACGACCATGCCGAGGACTGCGTCACCGAGGAACTCGAGCCGCTCATTGCTTTCAAGGCGGCAGTCGGCAAGCGACGCGTGGATAAGCGAGCGACGCAGCAGATCGCGGCATTCGAACTCGTGGCCGAGGATCTTCTCAGCCCGGGCAATGATGGAATCATCGATCACGTCGACGGACATCCCAAGGCCGAACATCAAGGCTTCCCTCGCCGGGATTGGGCATCCGCGCGAGTCGCCAGTGAAAATTCCGCAGGACGTGATTTACGGACGCCTCGGCCAAAAAGGCGGCTGTAGGCCCCGTCCCGATGTGACCATGATAGCCACGCAATGTCCCTATCGGATGTTGTCAGGAACATCTTTGGCGTTTCCCGGCCGGAGCTGCGATGGACAGTTGCTGCAGATCGTGATACACTGCTCGATTCACTCGATCAGCCCAAGGTAACCGGTAGCCATGCACTATCCACGTCGTGTTAGCAAGATCAAGCGGATTCGGAAGCTCGGATTTCGCGCCCGAATGAAGTCCAAAGCCGGCCGCAAGATGATCAATCGCAAGCGTCGCGCGGGTCGATCACTCACGCCTCTCAACTGAACCGCCTTTCGGCAGCGATGACTGCGGTCAGTAGGCGTTCACAGATGCCGCGCGCTGGCTCGTGGTCAACATCAAGAATTAGGTCGGCAACGCTCTGATACGAGCCTGAGCGACGCCTCAGGACGGCTGCAACCTCATCCTCGAGTGATTCTGCGTCAGTCAGGGTCGGTCGATCCCCGGGGGCCACCATCAGTCGCTTCACGAGCGTCTCCGCCTCGGCTCGCAGATAGACCACGATGGTTCCCTGCTGCTGCTTGGCGTCCATCAGCCGATTGTACGCTTCTGGAATCTCGGGAACGCCTCCACCCGTTGCAATCACGCCGCCTGCTGGGAGAGCATCTTTGAGGCAAAACACTTCTGCAGCTCGCCATGCGGACTCGCCATGAGCCTTCCAGACCGCCTCGACAGTCGGTTCTTCAAACGTCGCGAGGGTCCGGTCATCAAGGTCAACGAAAGACAGGTTGAGCTGGCTTGCGAGCATGGACCCGACCGTGGATTTGCCACTGCCGCGGGCACCAATGAGTACGATCGACTTCGTCATGCGGCCCGGAGGATACCCACGTTGGCGATGTAGGCGAGCAGGCGATTGCGATCCGCGGGAGATATGGCCTCACCAAAGTCAAGCGCCAGTCGTAGTGGGCCGGGATCATCAGCAGCATCGAACTGCCAGACGACCCGTGATCGTGTCGTGATTCGCGTGTCACCGAAATCGATCCAGAGCTGGACCTGCTCGCCCGGCGTGAGGCGCTCATCCAGTTCGACTCGGATTCCAGTGACGCTGATGTCGTACGCGTGCCCGTGCATCACCTCGCCGCAGTCCAGCCGACGCACCGCGACACTGCAGTAGCCCGGCACCAATCCATAGCGCTGCTCCTGGCGGCGGTTATCAGTCGTTTGTGTTGCCATTCGATTTGCCTCCGACTTTCCCATTTCAGGGAATATCGGCCGCTCAGAGACGGTTGTTGAGCGTGGGTTACGGCGTCAGCGGCTCTCAGCGGGAGTTCGTGCGATCAGCTCGATACTGAGCGACTCAATCTCGATCCCCAGCGTCGCTTCGATCTCACCGAGAACCTCAGCAGGGACGCGGTCGAGCAGCCGACGGCTCAAATCGTCCGGGACATCCACGATCGTGTCCTGATCGCGAAACGTGATGTGAAGATGTGGCTCGGTATTGGCGTCAAAACGACATGAGCCGTTCGACGAGGGAAGTCGTGTCGCGATGCCTGCCGAGCAGAAAGCATCGAGCGTGTTGTAAACCGTTGCGAGGCTCAACTCGACTCCCTGACGCTCGATCAGCGAACGAAGTTCCTCTGCAGTTGGATGACTGCGCGAGCTGGTCAGTGCCTCAAAAACAGCCAGTCGCTGCGCTGTGCACCGCAGGTTTCGCTCGGCAAAGAGCGCGCGAATCGGGTCTGATTTGGAATCTTCGGAGAAGTTCATCACTGTGAGTATTATTGACGCGCGGTGACCGGTCGACCAGTTCCGTTTGGTTCGCCGCTCCAATCATCGCCTGCTGCCCTGGAAAGGACTTCCGAGAAGATGCCGTTGGATGTGATAAGTGGCAACGAGGGTGCACTGCTCGCTGGTCTCGAAGGCAAGCGAATTGCCATACTCGGTTATGGGAACCAGGGACGGGCACACGCGCTCAATCTGCGGGATTCCGGGCTCGATGTCTGCATTGGGGCTCGGCGCGACGGCCGGGGCTGGCGACACGCGACCGACGATGGATTCGCCCCACTCAGGATTGAGCAGGCCGTTGAGCAGGCCGACCTGATCGTGCTCGCGCTGCCAGATGAGGTGCATGCCGCCATCTGGAGCGACACCCTCGGCGGAGTCGTCCAGCCCGGCCAGACAGTCGGTTTCATTCACGGTTTCTCGATCCGGTTTGGATTGATCAAACCACCAGAGGGCGTCGGCATCGTGATGGTTGCCCCGAAGGGCCCCGGCGCAACTGTGCGTATGCGTTTCGAGCGTGGCGAAGGGATCCCTGCGTTGCTTGCGGTCAAGCAGGCGTCGTTGTCAGGCGATTCAGAGCGACTCGCTCTCGGATGGGCCGCGGGTATCGGTAGCGCGCGGGCTGCAATCATCCGGACCACATTCGCCGCTGAGGCCGAGTCGGACCTCTTCGGCGAACAGGCGGTCCTCTGTGGTGGGATGATCGGGCTCATGCGTGCAGCGTTTGAGACCCTTGTGCAGGCTGGATTTGCACCGGAAATTGCGTATCTCGAGTGCTGCCATGAGGTGAAGCAGGTTGCTGACCTGATGTATGAGCGTGGCTTGGTTGGGATGACCAAAGCGATCAGCAATACTGCGGAGTTCGGGATGCACGAGGCTGCGTCGCGCATCGTTGACGACGCCACGCGCGAACGCATGCGCGCTTTACTCGCAGATGTACAGTCAGGCGATTTCGCTCGAAGGGTCGAAGCTGATCATGATGCTGGATTGCGGTGGTTGCTGTCTCAGCGCGAGGCGCTAGGGGCCAGCGATATCGAGCACGCCAGCGCTCAGGTGCGGTCGTTCATGCCCTTCCTTCAGCCAACTGCAGGATCATCGTCCGTATGACCGGCTGATGTGCCGATGATGAGCGTGGAGTTCGGACGTGCCTGATCTGACCATTCTTGACGCAATCATCCTTGGCATCGTCGAGGGCATCACGGAGTACCTGCCGATCAGCTCGACAGGCCACCTGATCCTCGCATCGGCATTGCTCGGGCTCGATGAACCGCCTGAGCGGAAGGCTGCGGTTGATGCATTCAACATCGTCATTCAAGGTGGTGCGATTCTCGCGGTGCTCGGCCTGTATTGGTCGCGCGTCATTCAAATGATGCGTGGCATGGTCGGCAAGGATCCGGCAGGGTTGCGCCTCGCCATCAATCTGACGGTTGCATTCCTGCCCGCGGCAGCATTCGGGATCCTGCTTGATGATCTGATTGAGGAACACCTCTTCAGCCCGATTCCGGTGCTCGCAGCACTCGCTGTCGGCGGAGTGGTCATGATCATGCTTGGTCCATGGCAGCGGCGGTTCTTCCATGAAGATGCACCTGACGGCGCGGAACCGCAGGATCTCCACAGCTTCGTGGATATTGCTCACCTGACGTGGAAGCGCGCTCTGCTCATCGGACTCCTGCAGTGCATTGCGATGTGGCCCGGGACAAGCCGATCCATGGTGACGATCGTTGGTGGCATGCTTGTCGGGATGCGCCCGAAGCACGCTGCAGAGTTCAGTTTTCTGCTCGGTCTGCCGACACTCGGCGGCGCGTGCGTGTACAAACTGATGAAGAACCTGTCAGGCGACGGTCCGAACATGTTCGAAACGCTCGGAGCCATGCCGCTGATCGTGGGAGTCGTGACAGCCACCGTTGCAGCAGCGCTCGCGATCAAGTGGCTCGTTGGCTATCTTTCGAAACACGGCGTGGCAATTTTCGGGTGGTATCGTCTTGCTCTCTGCGTGATACTCGGCCTTCTGATCGCGACCAACGTTGTGACCTTCTGACGATGAGTCAGCGCCGACAATGCCCACCATTTGACGGCATGCCGCCACGGTCGCTGGTCGCTCAACCACTCATTGCCTGCAACTGCTTGTGCTGCTCGAGCAGGTCGCAATAACTCACCGCGATAGCCTCGCCGAGCACGGGATCGAATGCGTCACGCAGTTCGCTGAGCACCCGATGACAGTGCTCGACATCGATCTGCGGCGAGATCATTGCCTCAAACTCCAGAAACTCGCCGAGATCGTCCACGACATCGAGATGGATGCGGACGTTATCAAGCAGCCACAGGTCGCGGACCTTGGTGACACACAGCCACTTCTTGAGAGAGTGTGTACCCCAGCGGATGCGTGCTTGTTCATCTGATAGAATCGTGTAATTGGAGAGCTTCGGTCGCGTTCGTTCAGCGCGATGGTAAAAAATCCACTGCGTTCGTTCGCCGATCGTCTGGCGTTTCTTCAGGCGGCCGTCCGGCATGCGAAAGTACGTGTCAGCCTGTCGCAGCCGACCCACATGGCGGGCTTTGAGCAACTCACATTGCACGCGCGCGGCGAACATATCGCGTAACTCTGCTTTGAACTCGATGTTCTGCATGCGGTCAGCGGTCCGAGAATCTTTCAGTCGCCCTGCACCCCGACAACTCCCTGATCGGCGTTCGGCGTTCGTGGATCAAGCACGACCGCCCGATCTCGATGAATCGTTGCCAGGTCCTGAATATCCAGACCATTCCGCACGCGTGCCAGCTGGCGTTCAACTTCGAGCCGATCCGGGACATCATGCCAGACCGGAGCCCCCTCGCCGGACAACTCGAGGATCACCCATCGGCCGGGCGGCCCGAGCAACTGGCCACCGGTGAACAGCAGGTTCTCGCGCGTGACAAGACCTGAGATCGCGAGCCAGCGATCCTCGACAATCGCAACGGGCTTCTTCTCGCCCAAGTCTGCCAGCAGCCAGTGCGGCGGAACCTCGGCATCTTCGCGCACCACCATCTGCCAGCCGACCGAACGACCGGCATGCTCGACACTCTGTTGCGCGATGCGAAGCGTTCGCGGCAGCAGCGCTCCACCAAGCGCCCAGGCAAGCAGCGCGGCCATGATCACGAAGATCAGCGCCTTGATCAGCAGACTGCGGAATCCAAGAGCCAACTGTCCCATGTGTGAATATTGTAGCGACTGACTCTCAACGGTCGGGTGTCAGGGGCTCACGTGCTTGAGCAGTTCAGCCTCATCCCAGACCTCAATACCCAGCGATCTGGCCTTTGCAAGTTTACTTCCCGCACTCTCGCCGGCTATCAAGAGGTTCGTATTCTTTGACACCGAGCCGCTCACTTTGGCTCCCATGCTTTCGAGAACCACGGTCAGCTCCGGCCGGGTGAACTGCGCAAGTGTTCCCGTGAGAACGACCGTCTTGCCAGCAAATGGTGACTGCCGATCATTCGTATCACCGGCACTGTAGATCTGGCTCGTGAGATCGACCCCGACGGCTTTGAGTCGATCAAGCGTCGATCGCCCACGATCAGACTGCAGGTAATCGTGCAGTGTTTTTGCAGTGATTTCTCCGAAGTCTGGAAGATCGATGATCTGCTCGAGCGAGGCAGCCTGCAGAGCGTTGCAATCTGAAAAATGCCGCGCCAGAGTCTTGGCCGCTGATGTGCCGATATGCCGAATCCCAAGGCCGGCAATGACGCGCGCCATGCCACGGGATTTGGCATCTTCCAGCCCTGCAAGCAACTTGTCCGCCGACTTCTCTCCCATCCGTTCGAGCCCGAGAAGCGCATCGCGATCAAGTTCGAACAAGTCGGCAAAATGCTCGACAAGATCAGCGTCGCAAAGCTGATCAACGAGTTTCTCGCCGATGCCATCAATATCCATTTGCCCGCGCGCAACAAACCATTTCAGCCGCTCACGGAACTGCGCTGGACACTCTGGATTGACGCAATAAAGTTTCGGCCCTTCCTGCTCGACAGGCCCACCGCACTTGGGACAGGTACTCGGCGGCTCAACTCGATGGGCATCCCCGGGCCGCTCGTCTTCGACGACGCGCACCACCTGCGGGATGATCTCACCTGCCTTCTCGACAATGACAACGTCGCCGACGCGGATGTCCTTCCGGTGGATCTCCTCGATGTTGTGCAGTGTTGCGTGCTGAACGGTTGTCCCTGCAAGGAAGATCGGTTCCATCGTCGCGCGAGGCGTCAGCGTGCCGCCCTTGCCAACCTGCCAGTCGATCGTCCTCAGTATCGTGCGCCCCTGCTCTGCGGGGTACTTGTACGCGATGCACCATCGCGGTGCTTTACTCGTTGCGCCAAGCTGATCCTGCAGATCGAACCGGTCAACCCGCACGACCATACCGTCAACACCGTAGTTGAGAGATCCTCGTGTCTCATGGAAGGCCTCGATCACTGACACGATCTGCTCAATCGAATCGCAGGTCTGGGCATGTTGTTCAACAGGCACGCCACGCCTGACAACCTCTGCACGGAACTCTGAAAAACTCTTGACAGGAAGTCCTTTGATCTCACCGCGGCCGTGGGCCACAAACCCGAGATTACGCGCCGCCACGATGCTCGGGTCGAGACTCTTCAACGTCCCGGCCGTGGCATTGCGCGCGTTGGCGAAGACAGGCTCCCCCTGCGATTCGCGATGCTCGTTGATCGCACGGAATACATCGTTTGGAATATAGACTTCCCCGCGAACTTCAAGCACGTGCGGCCGAGGGTCTTCCCTGGTGAGCACGAGAGGGATCGGCCGAATACGACGCGCCTGCGCGGTGACGTCATCGCCCTTCTCGCCATCGCCACGCG
>CAZVXI010000008.1:0-18140 GCA_964631295.1 uncultured Isosphaeraceae bacterium | reverse complement strand
CGTCACTGCGTGCACCAACTCGCCGTCCTCGTACCGCAACGACACGGCAACTCCGTCAATCTTCGGATCACAGACAAAGCGGATCGGGTCCCCAGCAAACAAATCCGCTTCGCCATCTCCGCTGAGTCCTTTGATGACCCTTTCATGCCACGCTCGCAGATCATCGACGTTGTATGTGTTGTCGATCGACTGCATCGGAACAGTGTGCCGAACAGTTGCAAAACCCTTGATTGGCTCACCACCAACGCGCTGAGTCGGACTGTTCGGTTCGCGGAGTTCCGGATGTTTCTGCTCCAACTCCACAAGTTCGTCGAGCCGCGCATCAAAATCCCGGTCCGACATGATCGGATCGGCGTCTACGTAGTACGCATGGTTTGCACGATGCAGCAGGTCGCGCAGTTCTTCGATTCGCTCGCGGTTACTTTGCTTGGCCATGGCAGTGGTCAGGAAGACGCAAACTCCAGCAGGACTCGCACCATTGCGATCGCGCCGAGGATCGCGAGCACAATACCGAGGATCACCGCCGTTCGCCGGATTCGCATCGATCGACGACGCTGCTCAAGATAGAACTGAGGCAACTGCGCATGTTTGACACTTTCGGCGAGTTGCTGGGGTGCATCCGCAGGGAGCTTCGCTGTGGCCATCACTTCGTGGGCCCGGTCGAGATGCAGTTGCAGGGCTGTCACGGAACAGTCCATCGCCTTCGCGGCCGGTCGTTGATCAAGGCCGAAGGCATGCACCAGAATCCAAGCCTCCCGAGGCTGCCGATCAAGTCCTCCCAGAAACGCCGCAAGATTCTGGTCCAGACCTGGAACCTGCATGCCTGCCGAACGCTGCTCGCGGCTTCGCAGGATGGTCAGCCGTTCCAGATGCGCCCGATCGAGCCGACGCAGGTCGGGCTGGGCCTTGCGGACAGCCCGGATCACACGCGTCGCCGCCTTCTGGGAGCCGGTGAGCAGCAGCGCAAGGCGGTAAACGTGGCGTTCGCACTCTTCGCGGGAAGACATGACAGATCGTACGCAGGTGTGGATCACCGGACGGTTTGCAGGCGTCCGAAGAGTCCTGCCGATAGTCTTGGACGCTGTCGATCAGTTTCTTGTAAAGCGAGTTGCCATGACTTCGATGCCTTTCAGGCCATTTCTTCGAACGCTTTGCTGCGGTCGTCCGCCATCGCTACTTCTGTATGTGCTGACGGTCGCAATCGTGTCCAATGCTGCCGGTCAGTCGTTGCAGGTGGATGTCGAGGAGTTGATTCGCAAATCACCGATCGACAACGCCCTCACGAGCGTCAGTGTTCGTGACGCGTCATCCTCGCTTGGTGCGGAGCTGGTCAACATTGACAGCGAACGCGGCATGATCCCCGCAAGCAATATGAAACTCCTCACGACCGGCGCAGCCCTTCATGTACTCGGCAGCGAGTTCACCTTTCGAACGCGAATGCTGCTGGACGGGAGCCAGTTGACAATCGTTGGCGATGGAGATCCTGCGTTCGGCGATCCGGAACTCCTGGAAGCAATGCAGGTCGGCGAAACGCTCGGGCTCGACGTCGAAACGTTTATCCAGCTGCTCGTTGATCCGATCGTCGCGAGCGGTGTGGACCGGCTGGAAGCCGTGGTGGTTGATGATCGCATCTTTGATCGTGATTTTGTGCATGAATCATGGCCCATCGAACAACTCAATGCCCGATCGTTTGCAGAGGTGGCGGGTTTCAACTTCCACCGCAATCTGATCCGCTTCTATTTGAAGCCTGTCGCCAACGGTCGCGCTGATGCACGCGACATGCGCCCAGATATGCCATGGATGCTTGTTCGAAATCGCACAACAAGCCACACAGGCACCGACGAATCGAACACGGCATGGGTTTCGCGCAAGCATATGACCAACGATATGACTCTGCGTGGCAACGTGCGGTCATCTGTCGTGCTGGTACCCGTGACTGTTCACGACATGCCTCACGTGTTTGCCGAGCTTCTCGCTGATCGCCTGCGCGCACATGGCATCGAAGTCGATCATGCGGGGGCGATGCCGCTCGATGCTCCCAATGCAGCGGGCGAGCCCGTTGGTCCAGTGGTCGCTACTCCGCTCTCGACCATCGTGGAAGTGTGCAATCGCTCGAGCCAGAATCTCTATGCTGAATCGCTCGTCAAGCGGATCGCCCACTCAGTCACCAATCAACCTGGAACATGGGAGGCTGGCTGCTCCGTGATTCGCCACGTGGTTCTGGATCGTATTGAGGGGGAAGATGGCGTTTCGGAACTCTTTATCGCCGATGGATCCGGCCTGAGTCGCAACAACAGGATCGCGCCCTCGGTGATGTCCGCATGGTTGACATCCCTGTTCAATGATGAAGAACTTGCCCGACCATTTCTTGATTCGCTCGCCATTGCTCGCGAGACAGGAACACTCGACCGCCGATTCCACCAGACAAAACTGCATGGCGCCACAGTGCGCGCGAAGACGGGCTTCATCAATCGAGTGAGTTGCCTGAGCGGATACGTGGAGATGCCCGACGGCCACTGTCGAGCTTTCAGCATCATGATGAATAATCTCCGCGCACCCGGGTCGGTTGCCCAAGCCAAGCGATTACAGGAGCAGATTGTCGGCGCGATCGCAGCTGATCTGGCTGCCAAGAGCGACCTTGTCCAGTTCGGCGGAGGATGATTCAGTTCGGCTCGTCTTCGAGGATACGGATTGCCGCTTCGATGTCTTTCTGGATCTTCTCGCGAGCAACCGCCCCAACGTGCTGAGCATGCACCGTTCCGTCTGCCCGAACAATGACCGTCGTGGGGATTGCCGTGACACTGTACGCTCCGGCGGTTTCATCGGTGAAGTCCATCGCGACGGGCAGCGAGAAGCCGTGCTGCTGCCAACTCTCACGAGCCTTGGCAAGCCGCTGATCAGGCGTGTCATTGCCATCAGCCGGTCGTTCGAACACGTTGATCGTCACGATTTTGACCGGGTGCATGGCTTCGCGTGCCCAGTCGCTGATTTTATGCAACGTTGGGATCCCATCATTGACGCACGGGCCACACCAACTCGCCCAGAAATCGAGTACCACGACCTGGCCTCGTAACTCTTCAAGATCAATAGCGTCGCCATTCATGGTGGCAAGGATGAACGGTGGCGCTTTGCGGCCCACGAGTGGCCCAGCCGGCAAAGCCCGGTTGGCTTGCTCCGGCGCAGCGGCAGGTTCCGGCTCCGGCTTGAGAGTCGACAACATCATCACGCGCTGCCGCTCGCCGGGATCGAAGGCGAACGTCGATGGATCAGGCGCCTGATCATGCAGCGTGTGGTCGAACTCGTACTCGTAGGTCATCGTCGTGCCGGGCTGCACGAACATCCCACCAGTGATCTCGAGTTTGCCATGCACGAACAGTCCCGACGTCGGCTCTGCAAACAGATCGAGCGTAGCATTGTCACTCGTGAAACGAATGCGACGCATCGGTCGGCCGTTCTCCTGAATCTCGGTCACGGCGGTTGGTACGAGCCATGGTGCCTTTGAGTGCAGTTGCATGCAAACGTCTTCAACGGACTGCTCGCCCAGTGCAATCGCAAGATGCGGGAAAGGCAGGTCGCGAAAGAGATTGACCAAAGCGTAGTACGGTGAGCCGTCGTCAGGTGCGGTGAAGTAGCCATCCTCCGAAGCTTCATGTGTCACATTGACCTGCTCATCGCCGAGTATGCACGTGAAGCCATGGATCTCGACGAGGCCTCGCCCATTGCGGACCGTGAAGATGCGGGCCTTCACCTCATCACCCTCTGCGGCGATCTCACCCTGCCCGAGACCAATGCGGACAGTCGTCTCCACGTCGATCGCAGGCATTTCGCGATACCGCTTGAGTGAATCAGCAAATGCCTTTTGCGCCGCTGGGTCGACATCATGAAACTGGCCCGCAGCAACCGGTGTGAGGACAACGGCCATGACGGCCGCGACTGATGAGAACGCTCGATGTCCACGCATGGCATCTCTCCTTGAATCAACGGTGCATTGTAGGGATCGCCCTGCCGTCTCAGCCGCCTTCTTGTATTTGGCCAACAACGTGCTGGAGATGCTCTACCTTGTCATCACGATGCCGATCGAATCTCTCTGCGATCCGCCCGTCCAGTCCAATGACGATCGTTGTTGGTGGTTGCGCGGCGTAATCGCGGACAGTTGTGGCAGTGACGTCAAGCAGTGTGGGAAACGCGAACTTCGCTCGATCCCAATACCGCTTCGCCATCGCCGCAATGTCATCCTTCATCCCGTTCTCCATCACATTCACGGCAAACACACGCACATTGGTATCCGCGGGAAGCGACTGCACATATTCGTTCGTGAGTGGGAGGCCAACTTTGCACGGCCCGGACCATGAAGACCAGAACTCGAGGATGACGATCGTGTCATCCAACTCCGCTGTGTTCACTGTCGTTCCATTCAGCGTATCGAGTTCAACCGGCGGCGCGAGGTCACCTGCCTCAGGGATGAGCGATGCCAGATTCCGAACCTGTCGGCGATCGCCAGCTTCGAATGCGATCGGTTCAGGCAGTTTTTCAAGTACTGTCGGCGAATACTCGAAGAGCGCAGAGACCGGCTCAGCCTCCGGCCCGCCAACCGATGCAGAGCCGAACAACTCATAGCTGACCAGCAGCAGTGTTTCCGGATCAACAGTCAGCGTTGAAGAACCGTTGGAAGCACTGATCGTGATGCGTGAGAGCGTCCGGTCGTCTTTTTTTATCTCATCAACCCGATCGAACGTGGCACCCTGCAGTGCGCGGAGTGTGAGCCGCTCCAGGCATGATTCCGGTGTCTGGCCGCTCCGGAGATAGAAGTGGATTGGCACGCTGTGCCGCCCACCCATGACACTTGCCAGCCCGTCAATCAAATTTGGCTGCACCGACGCGCGAGCATAGCGATTGGCCGCATATCGCCGCGTCATGTACATCGACTGATCAATGATCGTAAAAGTCGTATCGCGACGAAGTTGCGTGCGGGAGGTACCGTTTGCACCAAGGGCAATCTCAAACTCGAACTCGAGCCCGCCCAGTGGTGTCGTCATCTTCGCCTTTACGTGATCCGTCAATGCCGGCGCAGTCTGGTACCGTTCAACGACACGATCAAGGAGCAGCAATGCTTCTGCATCGTGCTGCTGCGCCTGTGCATCGTCAGTCATCAGCGATGCGATCAGAGAGCAGATCGCGATGGTCCATCGATTCATTTCAAGCTCCTCCTGCCTTTTGTACTCCAGTCCTATCCGATGGTTCGGACGAAACAGTATCATTGAGCGCCTCAAGCATGGATGTCACGGTCTGATCAAGCCCCGGGTGCACAAACGCCGGGGCAATTTCGGCCAGTGGCTCCAGCACAAAGGCCCGCTCATGCAAACGTGGATGCGGGACAGTCAAATTCGGCTCGCTTACAACCACATTTCCGAAGAAGAGAAGGTCGAGATCCAGTCGACGCGGTCCCCACCGCTGCTCACATCGTCGTTCTCGGCCATGTGATCGTTCGATTTCGAGCAACAATTCGAGCAGTTCCCGTGGAGTGAGTGTCGTGTGCACCGCCAGAGCGCCGTTCAGGTACATCGGCTGTTCGATCGGTCCCACCGGTGCGGTTTCGCGCATCCTGCTTGATGCGACGACAGTGCATGTCAGCGAGGCATTCAGTGTGACAATGGCTGACTCGATTGTCGCAAGGCGATCGCCGAGATTCGATCCAATCGCGATGTACGCGGTTACCTCATGGTTCATGATGCGGTTCCGACTTGCGCGGATCTCTCACCGAGAAAGGCTGTCTGACGATCCTCCGGCAGCGGCGATCCGTCGAGCGCAACCTCCCAAAGCAGCGGCGTTGAGATCTCTCCAATGAGCGCGAAGCGGAGCATCTGCAGTGCCGACTTCGCAGAGCGGTCTCGCACGGTTGATCTGTCGCCGGTGAAATGAAACCGTCGAACCTCCGAAGACTTGCAGGCACCCACGGAGACGCGCGCGATGAACACGGTGCCGACGGGTTTCGTGTCACTTCCGCCTTCGGGCCCGGCGATACCACTGATTGCCAAAGCGTGATCAACACCAGCACGTTGCTGCGCACCAGTTGCCATGGCAAGCGCCACTTGCTCCGAGACAGCGCCAACCTCCTCCAGAAGTGTCGGATCAACGCCGAGTTGCTTTATCTTCATTGCGTTGCTGTATATCAGCCATCCGCCTGCGAAGAATGTGCTTGAGCCACTCATCTCGACGATCATCGAGCCGAGCAGCCCCCCCGTGCACGACTCTGCAACTGCGAGCATCTCTTTTCGTTCGAGCAGCAGCGCACCCACGGCACCGGATAGTGTCATCTCATCCCGCCCGAACGCCCAGGGTGACCAACGTCGCTCTACCTCCGCCGCGTCTCGTTCGACCACCTTCCGCGTTACATCGTTGCCGGTGGCACGTATGCGCGCTGTGACGAATGATTGACTCGCAGTCGTACCGACGATCGGTACACGCACCCGGTCCATCATGTCGCCGAGTCGCGCGGCAGCGGATGACTCACCGATGCCGTAGCTGTGGACAAGTGCCGTGTGCTGGGTGATCTTGCTCGCCAAGTGGGGCCGCACATGGGAAAGGTACATGGCTTCCATTTCACCCGGCGGCCCGGGCAGACAGAAAATGCGACAGCCGCAAACCTCTGCAAGCAAGCCCGGCGCAGTACCGCGCGAATTCTCGATCATTCGAGCCGACGCAGGACGCATCGCCTGGACACGATTTCCTGTCGGCATCGAACCACCACGGCATTCGAACCATGAATCGAGCGATGCAACAGCATGCGAATCTTCAACGAGTGATGCTCCCGGATCGGTCAGGTCTGCAAGTGAAAATCGCGTAAGGTCATCTGCCGTCGGGCCGAGTCCACCGGTGATGATGAGACAATCCACGCGTTCGGTGAGGGTTTGGACACCCTGTGTAATCTGCTCACGATCATCACGAACTGTGGCGTGCTCAAGAACGGCCACGCCTTCGCGTGCGAGTTGCTTTGCGAGCCACGCTGAGTTGGTGTCCAGCGTCTCGCCAAGAACAAGCTCATCACCCACAGCCAGGATTGCCGCAGCGACAGGCGTCATGTCATCAGTTCCACGCATGAGCCAGTGTATGCCGAAACGCCATCGCGATGCATCAGGCGCTGTGAGCGAGATAGCCGCCCGTTTCATCACCGATGCGGTGAATCGCCATACTGTTCGTGACACCCTTGCGACCGATCGGCCCGCCTGCAACGAGAATGCACGAATCGCCGGGATTCGCCCACCCTGTCGCCGTCAGGTAGCCATCCACAAGCCTCGTGAAGTGAGCAAGATCGTCAGGCAATGGCATGCGCACCGGAATCACACCGCGCAGCAACTGCATCTGTTTGAGCGCGCGCTCGTCTGACGATACTGCCACGATCGGCACATGGAAGTCGTATTGGCTGAGATAGCGAGCACCACCCCCCTGCTGCGACCAGACCACGATGAACTTGGCGTGCAGATCATTGGCGACAGTCCATACGCCATGCATGAGACATGCCGTGCGATTGCGTGATTCAAGCGGCTTCCACGGGCCTTCGAACGAATGCCCCTCGCTGGCAAGGTGCGCCTCGGTTTCGATGGCGATTCGATGCATATACTCAACTGCGAGCCCGGGGTGGGCCCCAACAGCCGTCTCACCTGAGAGCATGACAGCATCTGCGCTGTCGAATATGGCGTTTGCAATATCTGTGGCCTCCGCACGTGTTGGCATCGATGATTCAATCATCGACTCCAGCATCTGTGTCGCCACGATGCAAGGCTTGGCATGCGCGCGAGCAGTCGTGATCAAGCGCTTCTGAACAATCGGCACGCGTGCAATATCGATCTCGACACCAAGGTCGCCACGGGCAACCATCATGGCGTCCGCCTCAGTGAGGATCGAATCAATGTTGTCAAGCGCGCCGGGAAGTTCAATCTTCGCGATGATGGGCATGCGAAGGTTGTGGAGTCCAAGTCGCTGTTTGGCGGACTCGACCGCCTCTCGCACTGCGATGATGTCGTTTGCGTCGCGCACGAAACTCATCGCCAGATGATCAATATCGTTCGCGACCGCCCAGTGCACGAACTCTGCATCTCGCTCGGTGAACGCACGCAGGGTGAGTCGGGAGTCTGGCAGATTAATGCCCTTGCCAGTTGATATCGCGCCGCCCGTGATCACGGAACAGACGAGCGCGTCCGGCCGCTTCTCGATTGTGAGCATGCGAATCGCACCATCTGCAATCAATACACGATGCCCGACTTCAACGTCATCAATGAGCCCGTCATACCGGCTCGTGATATGCACTCCGGCACCAGGTTCACCTGGCAGCACGCGGTGAATCACTACCGTGGAGCCCGCAGGCACCTCGATCACCTCACCCGGTACATCATCGACGCGTATCTTGGGACCCGGCAGATCGCCAAGCACTGCAATCGGTCGATTAAGGTCGGCCGCAGCGTCACGAATCGTCGCAAGGCGTGTTGCGTGATCATCAACTGTGCCATGGCTGAAGTTCAAACGGAAGATACTCACGCCTGCTTCGATCAATCGGCTGATCATTGCTGGCGAATCCGACGCAGGCCCGACTGTTGCGATGATCTTTGTCAGCGATGGCCGTCGTGATTGTGGCGCATCTCCTGCGTTATGTTGCGTATCTGGCTCTTCCAGCATGGTTGGTGCATCTTGCATGGTCAGAACTGTTCTTGGGCGAGTCGAACGACTTCGAGGTAGTTCGCCCGAAAATACGCTCCCAGCCGCTCACGCAGCACATCCCTCGGCGATGCCTCCGAATGCCAGAGATCGGCATCCGTCCATGAGCCATCCAGCCAACCGCTCTTGATCGTGTTGAGATGTTCCACGTCCCCGAGCGCGTATGCCTCGTTTGGCCCCGGAACGTCCGGGAATGCGTCGAACAACTCGAGCATCCGGCGCAGCGTCGGGTCATCGACATCAGCCGCTCGAATGACCGGCTGCCCTTCAGGATAAGCAGGATGGGTGGCGATCGCCCCCCATGCATCCTTCAGCTCATGATGTACATCCATCACCATGGATTGAAACAGTACCGCAACAAACGAGCGCATTGTTCGGTTGGGATTTTCGATTGGGGCGGCAAGGTCGAACGCGTTGACATCGTCGACGAATCGATCCTGGTACTCATTATAGAACGATCGCTTGACCGGCAGCCGTCGCAACTCGAAGTTGAGCGGGCCAAGATCGCTCCCTTCACCCGCGGGAAATTGCCACAAAGCCTGCGCTTCATCTGTGAGCGTGAACTCAACGAACCGCCGAGCAAGCTGCTCGTTCGGCGCTCCTCGCAGCAGTGCAATCGGGTCTGGGTCGATCGCCGTCAATCCGGCAGGGTCGATATACCCGACGCGTCCAGCACCGCCCGAGGAAGCAATCACCTGAGCCTGGTATCGACCATAGAAATCGATACACACACCCATCGCAGCTTCGCCCTGGCCGATGTCGATCGGCGGCTTTGTTGATGACGCCGAGAAGTAACGACTGTTCGCGCCGGCGCGGCGCAGAATTGACCATCCATCCTGCCAGCCGAGTCGTTGGAGGATGATGTGGAAAGCAGTGGTCACCGAGCCGCTCTGCCCGGGATTGACCAGAGCCACCCACCCGCGCAATCGCGCATCAGCCAGGTCACGCCAGTGTGTGGGGGACTGCACATCCAGTGCGTTCAGCGCCTCACGGTTGAACACGATGCCGAAGCCTGAAAGCGCAGTGCCGTACCAGTATCCATCTTTATCATAGAGGACACTGTCGCCAACGCTGTTGTGCCCGTAACGCTCATCAAGCCAATCCCGATCGAACAAAAGTGGAGCCGTGATCGTCGTCGAGCGCTCTTCGCCATCCACTATGACTCTCAGAGGTTTGCGCAACTGCTGGAACTCGTATGATCCCCCGCCCCACATCAAATCTGCATTGCCGCCCGGATCTCTTCCGTCACGAAGAGCTGCGGTGTACTCCGCCTGGAGCATTTTGCGAATTTCGCTCGTTCCTCCCGGGGTCGACCAGACCACGTGTGCAGCCTCGCCGTAGGTGCGCTCATGCCAGTTCGCGAAAGCGATTCCGAACTCATGCCGAATCTGATCATAATGTGGCGTGACAATAATGACACGCTCACCAGTTCCAGTTACCGATGCATCATCGCCGGATCGGAACAACAGCGGCACTGCCAGAACCGCAACAAACGCCAAGAACGTGATGATTCGTGCCGATCGCATCGGTTCTACCTCAATCCTGCAACTGATCCGATTTGCTCAGCCATTTCGCTCGCGGCATCTGCAACGGCATCAGTCCATCGCGGATCATCCTGCTTGAAAGCGTAGATGATCGACCTGCTCGCCGTGATGATCGCACCGCGACCATCTTCGTGAAAACACCCGAGCACATCATCAACGCTGGCCCCCTGCGCGCCGAATCCGGGCACAAGGAACACTTGCTGTGGCATTGCGCGACGCAATGACACAACCTCTTTGCGCTTCGTCGCGCCGACAACCGCCCCCAGCGCCGAGTAACCCTGCTCGCCGACGAACTCGCTGCCGATCTCCGCGATCAGCTCCGCAACGAACTCAGCCACTGATCGCCCATTGTCCAATCGGGCTCGCTGGATCGTGTCACCCGATGGGTTACTGGTGCGAACGAGAGCGAAAGCCCCGCCTCGCTGAAGGAACGGATCGAGGCTGTCCCGACCGAGATATGGGCTGACTGTGGTCCAGTCAGCGCGTGACATGTCTGAAGTCGACGCGTCGAATGCCGCAGCGGCATAGTGCTCGGCAGAGATGCCAATATCGCCACGTTTCGAGTCGAGAATCACGACCAAGCCGACTGCGATCGCTGCTCGCATCGCCGACTCAAGTGCCACCACGCCACGACTGCCATACCGCTCGAAGCATGCCGCCTGGAACTTCACGCAGGGCACGTGCTCTGCAACCGTACGGCAGACGTTGACAGAGAACGCTCCAATCGCTTCGGCTGGCTCAGAGCTTCCATCGGCGAGCGCTGCCGGGAGCTTCTCGAAGACCGGATCGATCCCGACGCACACGGGCGCTCGCAGCAGTGCCACACGATCGAGCAATCGATCAGCCGGATGTGCGGGCATCGAGCTGTCGCCCGCGAATACGGTCGGGATTGGCTGACTGCCACACATAATGGTGAGTTTAGCGGCCCTCGGCAGTTTCCGGGTCGAAAGCGAACTGGTCTTTGTAGAATCCTCGATGATGATGGCTCCAGAACACCTCGAACTTGACAAAGACCACGGCCTGCTCGTGCGATGGGCGGATGGCCATGAGAGCCACTTCCCAGTCGGTTATCTCCGCCGCATGTCGCCCTCAGCTGAACAACGAAAACTTCGGGAGGAGATGGAGTCCAACCCGCTCGTTGTCCTGCCGAACACATCCGATACCGGGCCACTACGCGCTATCAACGCGGAACTTGTCGGTCGATATGCGGTCCGGATCTCGTTCTCCGACGGCCACGACACAGGTATATTCACATGGCAGTACCTTCGCGAGATCGACCCAAAGCGAACTGCTGAGGACCGTGGGGGATGACAAACACTGCACCAGAGCCCACGATTCTCACGCCGATGCCAGAAGCTGATATCACAGGAATCATAAGTGGGATGGATGACTCGATCGCGCATCGTTCGCCGTTCGGCTGTTGCTTGACGGTCGGGCGGGATGTCATGAGCAATGTCATCGAGCACGTGTCAAATATCGAGTACGTCCGGTGGCTTGATCGAGCAGCGGAACTTCACAGTGATGCAGCCGGGTACACACGCATGCAACTTCTCGAAGAAGGCGTGATGTGGTTTGTCGCTCGACATGAGATTGATTATCTGCAGGAAAGTCATCTCGGGGATCAGCTCGCGATTCTCACCTGGGTGCGCGACGTCAAGCGCGTCAAAGCGTGGCGAGACTACGTGATAGTCCGCATCAGCGATTTCTCGGTCGTCTGTCGTGCGAATACGCTGTGGGTTCTTGTTGATCTGGATGATCGCAGACCGCTGCGATTGCCTGAAGAGATGATTCGTGCGCTGAAACCGACAGATACGCTGTAGTCGCAAGGGAGTTGATCATGCATGTCGTCATGTTCATTGACGAAGAACGCTTCAAGCGCGAAGCGCGCATGCTCAACGGTCTCGCTCGCGGTCTTTCCGATCTTGGAGCCCGTGTCACGCGTGTGCTGCCAACACCTGTTGCCGCATCGCTTGAAGATCGCCCGGACGACGCTGTCATTCCCGGGGTTGAGGACTATGCCTATCCGCCGCGCGTGATGCCGTGGCAGCGCCGCATACAGATCCGCCGATGGCCTGAAGTTCTCCTGGACGCTGATGTCGCGCTGGGCATTGGCACATCAGCCTGGCGGTGGGCAGTGGATTTCGCGCGCGTCGCAGAAGCTGCAGCGGTTCTCGATATCTGGTGCGCTGAACAAGTCCGGCGCGCGACGCGACCGAAGAAAGACAGCCCCGTGTGCGGATATCTCGCAGCAACAAGACCGCTCGCGGACGCATTGGCAAGCCAGGTGGGTTCGGAACTGGTCAGCCACGTACCATGGGGATTGCCGGCGCGCGGTACTTCGCGACGTTCCTCTCCGGTGCAATGCGACGAAATCTCAATTGCGATGATTGATGCGGGCCTGGACATCGAGTCCTACCAGGCGGTCCTTGGTGCGGTCCGACGGCTGCTGAGCGAAGGAGTATCACTGCAGTTGGTTGTGGAGTTGCGTGGCCCTCAGGGGCACTCACTCTGGCAATACGCGCGTCAACTTGATCTGCTGGACCATATCGCGTGCGTCAGCGATGCCGCTGATTGCCGGCCGCTGATCGTCGAGTGTAACCTGTTGCTGATCCCGGACAGATTCGGGCAGATGCGATCGATTATTCTGGAGGCGATGGCCCATGGCTTACCGATTGTCGCTGCCGCGGATCCGATGATCGAAGTACTCGCCCACGATAAGTCGGCGCTGCTCGTTGCTCGGGAGGAGCCTGATGCATGGTACGGGTCCATACGTAAGCTCCTGATGGACAAGGACTTGTACACGCGCATCGGCCAGTACGGTCGTGAACTTGTTACTCAATCGGCGACCCGAGAACGACATGTGGAAAACTTGCTGAGGACGCTCGAAACTGCCGTCAGCGGGTCCTCGATCCCGTTCGGTTCTCGATCGGGTGGAGGATGACCTGTCCGTAACGCGATCGATCTGCGAAAAAAATGTCGCTCCGGATAGCGTTCTGCCGACACCAGAGATCACCGACGGACATCTTTCTCCCCTCCGCCCCGTTGTTGCTTTATGCCTCAACGGGGTTTTTCGTGCGGCTGCTTTGTCGAAAATCTGGCGAACTCTGTCCGAAACACCAGAGTATGATCAGAGTGTCTGCAAGGCGCGTGTGCGCCTTGCGCGGACGACGACCTGCCAGCGCCTCTTTTCATTCACCTCTCGGCGCGGTACGGTAGTTGTTTCACCTTCATGTGGCGGTTAAGAACCGGCCACGCATATCTTCGATGTAGGGAGCAACAGTCATGATTCGAAAAGCACTGATTGGTGCCGCTGTGGCCGGCTTCTGCCTGACCCTGGCGGCTTGTGATGGCGGCGATTCCGGCGGTGATCCGGCAAAGGAAGCACGCCGGCCGCAACCGACTCAGACGCAGGAGGCGCCGGGTCCGAAACTTGAAGACGCCCAGAAGCGCACAACCGACCAGTCAGGCGGCTGATTCAGTTTCTTACGAGTCAAACCAAGACCCGGCGAGCCTCCGCTCGCCGGGCCTGTTTCTTTCCGGCCGTAAATGGAGAGGTCCATGCTTACACGACTTCTTATCGCAACTGCCCTGACCGCTTCATGCATGCTGCTCGGCGGATGCAACGACGGAGGAAATGGAACCGGCAAGGACGCGCGGCGCACGACGGCGGCCGAACAGGAGCCTTCTCCGGGCCCGCAAGCACCAAAGCAGGCTCGCGAGCAAGACGAATCGGACAACTGAGCGCCACCGATGTCCAGACAGAATGATGAATCGGATCCTCGACCGAACCGAGCCCGTGTGAAAAAAAAAAACCGCCGAATGGTCGCAAGATGCAGGCCAACTCGGCGGCGGGTGGATGGTCGGAACTTGGGCGCTCTCGCCATCTGAACTATGGCAAAGGGCCGCTGGACCGCAAAGCAAAAATCACGGAATCGTTCAGTTTCCTGCGTGATGCGTCCGGTAATGTGGGGGTCAACTGGTAAGCAACTCGCGGAGTGTCGCCAGCCCCTGCTCAAGACGATCGGTTGGTGCTGCGAAACTCAGCCGGAAGTGCGTGTCTCGTTCACTGAAAATGCCTCCCGGGATGATCAGCAGGTTATGCTCGATCGCTCGCTCAGCGAACTGGGTCCCGGTCATTCCAAGTGCCGGTGGGACTTCGACAAACGCGTAAAACGCGCCGCCCGGCTGCTGTACTGATGCGAGATCTCCAAGGTGCTCCATCACCAGGTCACGTCGCGATTGATACAGGCGAATCTGTTCGCTCATATCAGTGTCGAATGCTGCAACGATGCCCGCCTGAGCCATCGAGGGAGCACACACAAACGTGTACTGCTGAAGCTTCATCATTTGCTCGATGATGTGCGTTGGGCCGGCGGCATAGCCAAGACGCCATCCGGTGCATCCGTACGTCTTGCCGAAGCCGCGGATGACCAGGCACTGCTGCGTGTATCGAGCCGGGCTCGGGCATCTGCAATCATGCAGTGAGTCGCTGTAGGTGAACTCATCGTAAATCTCATCGGTGATGAGCACGACTCCACGTTCGCCGCACAGCGCAGCGAGTTCCCGTACCTCATCCTCGCTGAGCACGACCCCAGACGGGTTGCCAGGCGAGTTGACAAGGACGATCTTTGTGCGGTCAGTCAGCAGTGGTTCGACTCGTTCAGCGGTCATCCGGAAGTCCGGATAGGTGTCACAGAATCGCACGCTCGCGCCGGCGAGCTTCGCGTGAGCAGGATAGATCACAAAGTACGGATCGGGAATGACGACCTCATCGCCGGGATTAAGTAATGCCATGAATGCGAGCAGCAACGCGCCACTTGTGCCCGAGGTCACAAACGCTCGCAGATTGGATGATGGGCACTGCCAGCCCAGATCCTCTGCGAGACGTGTGTGAATCGCATCCAGCAACGCCCCATCCCCCTGCGTGAGCGTGTACCCGTTGCGATTCTCCTCGATCGCCCTGATCGTCGCTTGCTTGATTGGATCAGGCACCGGAAAATCCGGCTGCCCGATCGACAGATTGATCGGATTCTCAAGCTGTGCGCCGAGCTCAAAGACCTTGCGAATCCCCGAGACATCGATCGCCTGGCAGCGGTCACTGATCAACGCACTGAGTTTCTGAGCGTCAGTCGACTTCATCCCTGGTCACCTCAACGATTTCTGTGAAGCGCTAAAACGGTAGGCAGCCAACGGAGCAAGGCTGCGGCTGCGCAAAAAACAGGGCAGCCGCCTGACTGCCCTGCATGATCGTGCGAACCGAACGTCGTGTTACTCGTCTGTTGTTTCGGTCTCTTCCTTCTTGGCCTTCTTCTTCTTCACGGCGGCCTTCTTGTTGCCGACCTTCACGAGGCCAATCGGAGAATCCTTGCCATGCTCGAACTTGTCCTTTTCGGACAGATGGGCGATGCGTTCAGCGCGCGTCAGGACATTTCTGTGCTGGTTTAGCGCGCCAGACTTGGTCTTGAGACTGCGGTGCATACTCATCTCAACGGTTCCTTCAGCAGTGAGCCCGGCAACCAGGCTGTAGGTCAGTACGTGCGGATGTACGCCCCCGATAGATTATCGTGTTCGCCGGAAAGTTGCCATCGTAGGCCCGCCTGCTCGATCTTTCTCTTCAGATCGGCCACCATCGGATTCTGCTGAGAACTCGTGGCAAGCGCAGGGAGCGTAATCACCCTCACGATGGACTTGTCCTTGATCGGCACGACATATGCCTCCAGCCCCTCTTCGCGGAGGAAACGGGCGAGCCGGATCGCACCGTCTTGACGCGTTTCCATAAGGACGAAGTACATCCGCCCGGGTTGCCGAGGATCAGACTGGATAGGCCCCCAGCCGCCGGGATCTTCACTCGACATAGGCCGGTTTGATCGAGACGTCTGCGTTGGCGCGACCGATGAACGATCCAGCGAGTCATCCGCTATCGCGCCCGGCGAGACCGCCATGAGAGGGTCATCAGGCCGGTCGCTTTCAACTCGGCTGAGCCACGCGGCTTCAAACTCCGCACGGACCGCATTCTCTGCGGAGCGATACCCAACCATGAATGCACCAGCGATGAGGCCCACCGCAATTGCGCACGCGACAAACGCGTAGCCAGCGGGGGTCGAGAGCATGCGGCCTGGGGCCACCCTCGATGACGCCCCTTTCCGCCGCCCAGAAGATGCTGGCGCTTCCACCCTCGGCGGAGGCGCATCATGACGCTCCGATCGCTCTGGGCGCGTGTGTATCAACTCATATAAGGGGGGTCCGGTTCGTCGCTTGGTCATGGGATTCGCCTCATGCGATAGACCGTCTTCCGTGGAACGACGCTGGTATTGTATCAGCCATCCGTGCGGGGGTGACTGGTTCCTGCCAAGACGCTTGCGACAGCATGCTCAGCAACGTGGGAAAGCGAGACAAGCCACGTGTCGACACCATTTTTCGCCGCGATCTCCAGGCATCGGCCATGCACTTCGAGCCGAGGTTGCCCTGACACCTGCGATACGACCTCCACATCGGTCCAGGCGATCCCGGAGCGCCAACCTGTGCCGAGGGCCTTGAGAGCCGCCTCTTTTGCAGCGAACCGAACAGCATATCGCTCGTTTCGTCTCTTGGGTCCCAGTTCGCAGTAGTCCTGCTCGCGTCGTGTGAAGACCCGATCACGAAACCGCGCTGGATGACTCTCAAGAAGCCCAGCGATTCGTTGCGTGACAACGAGGTCTATCCCGTGTCCAAGAACGACCATGCCGACACGAGGCTGTTCCATCACCGCAGCCCCATCTGCACAACCTGTCTCCAGGCTTCAGCCGTCTGCACGAGACCTGCCAGTGGCTGACTCCACTGACGTGTGTCAATCACTACGGGTTGTTTGTAACCGCTGATCTCCAGGGCAACAGCATATGAGGTCACGTTGATACGGCCTCCGTCGGGGATCGGCACCCGCATCCCGCCGTCAGTGATGTCGCTCAACCGCGCGCTGACAAGTCGTCCGCTAACCGCGCCTGCATATCCCGCGAGATCGATATTGGCGAGCACGACTGACACCGGATCGATTCCCATGCCAATCATGGCGGCCGCCGGCGCCGGTTGGCCGTGAAGCGTGTGATCGGCGACGAACACCCCGCATTGCTGGGCACACTGGTCGACTGCAGCGAGGATACCACCGCGATCGATCACATCGGCATCCGGCCTCGGAAACGAACAACTGACCGGTACCCGCCCCAAGTGGCTGGCCATGCGGATGGCCTCAATCGTCATCGCCACCGCGCGATCGACCTCTTCGGCACTTGTAAACGCCCTCGCTGGCAGGAAGCAGTCAACGCCGCTGACGGCAAGTTCTCGTCGACGAAGCGTGGCCTGAAGATCACGTCGCGCCGAAAGACCCAACTGTTTTGGTGCCGTTTCCTTGTCGAGGGCGTCAATTTGGACAGCTGGAATCGCCGCGCGCGCGATCTGGTCGATTGCGGTGCGGATCGGCATTCCGAGAGCACTCATCGTGACAGAGAGGTTGGCGCGGGTGTCGTTCGTACTCATCTGCGAGGATCGCCTGACTATCTCACAGTAGCCAATGGTCTGCTCCGACACCACGTGCTGCGGAGGCTACCATTACAAGGCATGTCCGCTGAGTGTGAAATCGACATACGGGTCTCGAAGGAGCCCTTGCACTGGCACCCTCTGCCGATTCCAGCAGACTCTGGTGCCGAATCGGTCTTTCTCGGACGAACACGTTCCGAAAATCATCCCGAGCTTGGTTGCCTGCTTCACCTCGATTATGAGTGCCACCCTGCGCTGACCGAGCCAGCCATGCGGGCTCTCGCGCGTGAGGCAGCAGACCGGTTTGGATGCCAGGCAATTCGACTTCATCATGCACTGGGTGCCGTTGGTATCGGCGAAGCGAGTGTCCTCGTTCAG